>JAYTTM010000082.1:0-2633 GCA_043745055.1 Chitinophagaceae bacterium
ATTACAGATTCGGTTTACAGCAACTACCGCCTTGCGGTGGAATATCGTTTTGCAGGCAAGCCGGGTAATTGCGGTGTATTGGTTCATGCATCTACCCCAAGGGCATTGTATAAAATGTTTCCAAAGTCAATTGAATGCCAGATGCAGCATGGCGATGCTGGAGATTTTTGGTGCATTGTAGAAGACATAACTGTGCCGAATATGGAAAAACGCAGAGGACCAAAAGAAAACTGGGGCATCACGGAAGGCAAGGGACGGCGTATAATTAACCTTACAGACAGCTCGGAAAAGCCATTGGGCGAATGGAACCAAATGACCATTGAATGTGTAAATAGTGCTATCAAAGTTTGGGTAAATGGCGATATGGTAAATGAAGGTTTTAATTGCACCGTAAGCAAAGGACAGATAGCCTTACAGGCAGAAGGTGCAGAAGTGGAATTCAGGAGGATTGATATATTAGCGATAAAGCAGTTGTCGAAAACTGGGAAAATTCGTGATTGAGTTTTGTAAATATTCGTTTAGGTAAAAAAAAGTTCTATAATAGAATCACTATTGAAATCGGTCATGCATACAAAACAGAAATGCCTCTCTGGATTATAAATTTAAAAACCCAACTTTAATAAGTTGGGCTATTATAATTATATTTTTTAAAGATTATACTAGTGCCTTTTTGGTTAGTTGCTTAGGCAAACCAACTTTTAAAAGCAGTGCTTTTGCAGACACAGCTTTTTTTATAAAAAAGGGATGCTTTTCATAATTTCCAACACTGTCGGTTATTACTCCATTACTTTTTTTTATAGAAGTTTCTTTCTTAGAAACATTTTTATCTTTCAAGCTCATATATCAAAGTTAAAACTTTTAGATTATTTGAAAATAAAAATCAGTTAAAATAAAAAAATTGCCTTACGGCGACCTAAAAATGCTTCATAATTTTCACCTGGGCGAAATTGCTCCCATTGCCCATTTTCTAATCCCAAAACCTCAAATACCGCACTAATTTGAGTCCAATTTTTACTAATTCCCATTTGATATCGACGTGTTCTTGAAAGAGTTGTACCCTGAATGAATACCGCCGCTCCAGTGTAGACACTTGTAAAATCGTAAATAATGCTAGCAACTGTAATTAAAATCTTGTCGCCATCGCCATTGTTGCTGACGACTGTATCGCTGATTTCACCTGTTGATTCATTTAGATCTCCAAATCCGAAATTATATACGTTTACCCCGATTTCAATAAATCGAGATACCTTTTTTATAACTCCTTTTGGCCCTGTACTTTCAAACTCATAATCCAAATAGGAGCTGTTGGTTTGAAATATGTACTTGTCTTCTGAAAACATAAATCCAAATTTAAGTAATATCTCATAAAATAATTTTCAATTGTAATATCTGATGAGCTGTTTAATTAATAGTCGGGTTCCTTCGGAAAACCAAGCACCAGCTATCTGGAAAGCCTCGAACTTTAATAACTGCGTATTTCTAAATATAATACTGTTGCAGAAATGTCTTTTACTCAATAATTTGCTAAGCATTGTAAGCGATTAATTAATGCGCCTTATGAAATTTTGAGTATCAAATCCTTTCAAACTTTATTTGCTTGCTGGCTTTAGATACAAAGTATCTTTACCCAGTAAAACCGGCAGGCAAAAAGATGGATTATATCAAGGAGTATAAAAGTTTTATTAACAGTCATTACTTTAATGAAGGTGTGCGGATAACAGCTGGCATTGTATTACCTGCAATATTATTGAATCACTTTAATTTACTGTCCGTTGGTGTGGTTGTATCCCTGGGTGCCATGAGTACGAGTATCCCCGATACTCCCGGCCCAATTCTTCATCGCAAAAATGGCATGCTGGTATGTATTCTTATCAACACTGTAATTGCAATACTAACCGGTTTTGCAGCACCCTTTCCGTTATTGCTTGCCATGCTGATTTTGATCGCTTGTTTTATCTTTTCCATGATAGGTGTTTATGGTGCAAGGGCCAATTCCGTTGGTGTTTCCGCCTTGCTGATAATGGTGCTGAATATAGACAGGCACCACGTAGGTTGGGAGGTGGTAATCAATGCTGGCTATATACTTGCTGGTGGATTGTGGTATATGTTGCTAAGCTTGTTATTGTATAGTTTTAGGCCATACAAACTGGCGCAGCAGGCCTTGGGCGACTGTATTATTGCTACTGCCGATTACCTGCGAATAAGAAGTTCGTTTTATGAAAAAGAAGTTGATTACGAAAACACTTACCAGCGTATGCTGGCGCAACAGAGTGAAGTGCACGAACAACAAAACCTGGTAAGGGAACTGCTTTTTAAAGATCGAAATATCATAAAAGAATCAACCATTAAGGGAAGGGTATTGCTGATGATTTTCACTGATATTGTTGATTTGTTTGAACGAACAATGAATGCCTATCATGATTACAAAGATTTGCATGAAGTAATAAACGATGATGATATTTTTGAACAATACAGGTTACTCATTATTGAATTAAGCAACGAGTTGGATGAAATTGGTATCGCTGTAAAAAGCGGACGGGCATCTGAAGAAACTGGTTTACTGGCAGCGCATTTCAGCAAAACAACCGCCTTTTTTGAAGCCTTCAGAGATACGCATCGCAGTGCTGAAAACC
>JAYTTM010000083.1:0-2631 GCA_043745055.1 Chitinophagaceae bacterium
TATCTGCCCTGTTTTTCCAGCTGCTGTTGGCTCTCCTCTGTAAGGTAAGGGAGTACGGTTTCGTACACAGCATCCAGTTCCTGCAACTCGGCATCTTCCAGCGGTGCACCTGCATCACCATCTACACAACAGCCACCCTTACATTTATTAAGATCGCATACAAACTGGTCCTCAATAATTGCATCACTAATCAATACATTGTCTATTGCTATCATAGTGTGCAAAAATAGGGACAAAAAGGTAAGGCTTATTAAAGCGTGTAAGGGATTAACGGTTTTAGTTATTTAGGTTTGGCAACTAAATTATAAGAGTTATCTATCATTTGCAGTAATTGCTTATTGGTAAGCATTCCATTTATAATAATGGTGTTCCAGTGCTTTTTATTCATGTGATAACCGGGTAATACTGTATCGGGATATTCTTCTCTTAACTCAAGCGCTTCATCGGGGTTACATTTGGCATTGAACTGAAGTGGCTGTTTATTTAATGATACCAGCAAAAAAAGTTTGTTATTTACTTTAAAAACCAACACATCTTCCCCAAATGGAAAACCTTCTGTTACGCCAGGTTTTTGTAGTACATAGTCCCTTAGAGATTCTATATCCATGTTTGATTTTGTATTAGAAAAATGTAATGCAAATTTAGAAGCTGTACAAGCTAAAGAGAATATTTTTTCTATTGCATAATAAAAGTTCAAAAAAAGTTGCCGTACAAAGGAGTTCCGATGCAGCACTCAGCCCAAACTCGGGATCGAGATGACTCCCGAAAAAAATCGCATTGGCGTCTAGTTAAGAATTGATAATTTTCATCAACACCCCATTATACACTACATTTACCAATAGTAGTTTTATCAATCAAGGCTTACTATTGCTGCGTTTTGACCTCATACTCCTTCTCTTTCTCCAAAGGAGAAAGAGCGGTACTTTATAACTTTAATAAACATTTGTTCTTCCAAATCTGCAGCTTTTCTCTAATCACCAAGCTCCTTTAAAGCATTGTCCACATTGAATCATGGACAAATGGAGCAAAGGTTAGCTTGACGCATATGCGAAAAAATCGGGACTGGCCATCGATGTTGAGCAAAGCAAAAATGTTTGAAACAAAATTGTATTTCTAAACCCGACTTGTCTGGAAAGCCACCAAAGAAGCACAACTGGTGTCAAAAATAATTAACTCAGACAGCGTCTAAATCCCTTAAATAAGTATTGCCCGTGGTGGTTGTTCTGATTACAGGATGGGAAAAAATATAAAACAAAAAAGCCTTGTGAAAAGTCACAAGGTTTTAGGTTTAAGTAGAACAAGAAAAATTATTTTTTCATAAACTGGTGGTTGATTATTTGCCCTTTGTTGGTGGTTAGCTTTACTGCATAATACCCCGGATTTAAAGACGCCATATCAATATCAGCCAGGTTTATCGTATTGCTGATAGCAGCGCTTTGCTGTTGTTTTTGTCCAGCCGGATCCGTAATTACAGCACTTCTGATGCTGGTATTATCAGTCATCCATACATGCAGCTTATCACTTACAACGGTCGGTAAAATGGTAACCTCTTTATTTACAGATCTTGTATCGAGTATCGTTACATTACTGAAATGAAAATTGCCGTCTTTACTTATTATTTTTAAACGGTAGTAGTTGATGCCTTCCATCAAAACCCTGTCCTGAGCCACGTAATTATAATAGTTACTGGCCATAGATGTTACATAAGTAAAATGCTGGCCATCGGTACTTTTTTCTAACTGATACATGCAAATGTTTTTTTGCCTGCGTGCATTCCAGCTTAACTGGCCAATATTGTTCACAACAGTTGCCTTAATCTGTATATCAGTTAAAACATTGTTTTTTGCAACTGGCAATGCAATGTTGCTTAGGGGTGTAGTGGATACAAAACCAGCTGTTGCAGTAATGCTTGTAACGGTTGCCAGTAGTAGGATGTAAATTTGCTTTTTCATTTTCTTTGCGTTTGCATAATGTTATCCTACAACATGCCAGAATGCAAAGTGATGAAAATCAGTTGTTTAATTATTGGTTTGCTGAGAGGTTTTCCCGATATTGGATTTTATCTCTTTTATATGGAGGTGATTTTATTGAAGGTAAAAAAAATGCCGGTTAAAAAAATTAACCGGCATTACTATAAAAATTAAATTGTTTTAAAACCAGCTTCCATTCCAGGTTTCGCTTGCGGCATCGTCACTTTTCAATTTTCTTCTCCTGCGTTTTACATCTCTGCTATAACGGAAAGCAGTTACAATCATCAACGGCATAAACAAAAAGATCAATGGTGGTATGCCCATAAAACTGATCCATTTGCCACCAAACATATTCCTCATAGGGCGTTTTAATCTTTCTGCAATCAGGTACATGGCCGGTACCAAAATGAGTGTCATAAAAAAGGCAAATGCCAATCCAAAAATAATTGTCCAGCTCAGTGGTTTCCAAAAAGCTACGTTATCTCCACCAAAGAAAATATGTGGATTGAGTTCGGAAAATAAGGTAACAAAATTAATATTGAAACCAACAGCAATGGGGATGAAAGCCAGGATGGCGGCCAATGCAGTAAGCAATACCGGGATGATTCTTGTTTTACCTGCTTCTATGATTGCCTCCTTTGTCTTCATTCCACGGCTTCTT
>JAYTTM010000084.1:0-9704 GCA_043745055.1 Chitinophagaceae bacterium
CTTATCAGCATAAGGAAGTAATAATGGAACAAAAATAACGATTGATTTTTCAGTCTATATTTGTTACCAGCTTTCAATTAATTTTCTTCAACCATTTTATTTAAATGCAGGGTGAAACTGGTGCAAGGTTTCCCGGAGAAAATGCCTGTCTAAATGAGTGTAAATTTCTGTAGTAGTGATGCTCTCATGCCCCAGCATTTCCTGTACGGCACGTAAGTCTGCACCTCCTTCTACCAGGTGAGTAGCAAATGAATGACGGAAAGTATGGGGCGAAATAGTTTTATTAATGCCTGCTTTTTTTGCAAGTTCTTTTATAATCAAAAATATCATTACCCTGCTCAATTGGCCGCCTCTTCTGTTTACAAATAATATATCTTCCTTTCCTTTTTTAATGGCTACATGCACACGTATGGTTTCTCTGTAAATGTTAATGTATTTGATTGCATCACTGCCAATAGGTACCAGTCTTTCTTTGTCGCCCTTGCCAATTACTTTTATAAAGCCCACATCAAGGTAAAGGCAACTTAGTCGTAAGTTTATCAGTTCTGTTACACGTAACCCACAACTGTACAGCGTTTCCAGTATTGCTTTGTTGCGGCCACCTTCTGGTTTGCTCAAATCTATTTGCTGAATGATTGTTTCAATTTCATTAAAGCTAAGGATATCCGGCAAAGCTCTTTTTAGTTTAGGAGCTTCCAGTAATGCAGCAGGATCGATAGTAATTATTTGTTCCAGCAGGCAGTATTTAAAAAAACTTCTTACCCCCGATATGATCCTTGCCTGTGAGCCGGGAACCATGCCCAGTTTACCGATCCATTCAATAAATTTTTCCAGGTGTTGCAGTGTTATTTCTTGTGGCCCTGTTTTACTGCCCGATATTTCAAGAAAGGCAGTTAGTTTTTCAATGTCATGCAGGTAAGCTTCTACAGAGTTTGCACTCAATGATTTTTCCAGTTGAAGATAAGCTTTGAAACCTTTTTTATATGCCAGCCACATAGGTGCAAATTACGAACAGGGGAGGGTTTTTTGATTTATGATTTTTGATCTGTGATTTTTGTGGTGTTACATTTCAACTATTGCTATAAAGTAATGCTAATCCCAATTTCTAAAAACTATCAACCCTGTCACCTTCATTAACTTCATCACCTTTATCAACTCTGTCAACCTCATCAACTATTTCACCTCCATCAATCCTCCCAACTTTCTCAACCAATTCTCAAACACCAATCACCATATTTTCCTATATTCGTATCCCATCTGTTTAAATCAATATGATAGTTAACATTCGTTCCTTCAGGCAAAAAGTAAAGCGCAATAAAAGGTCCTTCAAATCTTTTTTAACCAGGTTGGAAAAGAAAGCTCCCAAAGGTTTACATGCTATGTTAGTGGCGGTAGATAAGGAGGTATGGGCAACAACGGATTGCCTTACCTGTGGTAATTGTTGTAAAAAAATGACACCTACTTTTACAGCAGCAGATTTAAAAAGAATATCGGCGCACTTTGATCTTACTGTACCTGCATTTAAAGAAAAATGGCTCACTTACGATAAAAAGGCCAGTGACTGGCAAAATAAAAAACAACCCTGCCAGTTTTTAAACAAGTCGGATAATAAATGTTCAATCTATGCCATTCGGCCCTCAGATTGTGCCGGTTTTCCTCATCTTACCAAAAAGAAACCGCTTGACTATTTGCATGTGCACAAGCAAAATATTGAGTATTGTCCGGCTACCTATAAAATGGTAGAAAAGATGAAAGTACTAATGGGGTAGGTTTTAAAATTTGATTGCTGTTTATTGATTTATCTAAACCCCTAACCCCTAAACAAAAACATCAACCATATTACCTTATTCAAACAATTTTTATTATTTAAGTTCCATTTAATAATTAAGGACTAAGGTTTACGCTAAAAAGTGATACTTATCTACTAAGGTTTGTCTCAAAAGTAGCACGTCCACCTTACTTTTTTATCATTCGGTAATATATCAACCGTCGCTACGAAACGGTGAAACTTTTATTAGTTTTTTAACGAAATGAATGTTGGGGTTATATCGTCTTCTAAGCCGCTGGCTCTTCAATTCTTTATAATTTTTTCAGTTTGTCAAAGCAGCATTAAACTCTAAAGTTATTAATCTGCAATTTCTCCTGAAAGCAATAACATTTCTGCCTCGGCAATTTTGGAAACAAACTGGGCATTGATGAGTCTTGTTTGTGCATCGGAATAATTAATTTGTCCTTGTCTTAATTCAACGGATGTGATGGATGATTTTTTAAACCGCTCTATATTAATAAAATTATTTTCTTTTACAATAATCAGATTTCCCTGCTCCATGGTGACCAGTTTTAACCCATTATTGTAATTAGCGTAACTGTTGATTAATGTGCCTTGTAACTGATTCCTTAATTGGGCTGCTGCAATTTGCTGGTTTTTGATATTTATATCAGCAATTTTTAACTGCTGATTTACAACACCGCCTCTAAATATTGGTATGCTGATGCCGAGGGTTGCGGAAGGGCCATATGTTTGATTTAGTAAAATAAAACCACCTCCACTTTTATTTTTGATAAAATTATAATTGCCGTTTAAAGAAGCGCTGGGTAAACGATTGGCATTAATTTCCTTTTTTGTTTGCATTAGTACAGCAAGGTTACTTTTTGCAAGCAATACGTCTGGATTTTGTGTTTCAATTTTTTGTTGAATGGCCACTAAATCTATTGGTTTGGACATGGAAAAGCTATCAATTATTTCAAAGGCTGTTGAGGGATCTCTTGCCAGAATGTTATTGAGATTTGTTTTGCCAATACTGATACTATTATCGATGAGGAGTAATGCTGATTGTTGTTCATTTAAGTCAACCTTTGCCTGAAGGAGGTCTGGTTTGGCGCTGCTTCCAATATTAAACCTTGTTTCAGCAATTTTAAGTCTTTCCTGGTATAAACCGATTACCTCTGTAACTGCACTGGACTGCTGTTTGAGCCTTACAATATTGTAGTAAGCATTTATTAAATTAAAAACAGTTTCATTAACCATTTTCGTAAAATTCAGTTCGCCTATTTTTTCCAGTTCCTCCAGTCTTTTTTTTGTTGCAAACATGCGCATGCCATCAAAAAACTGCCAGCTTACAGCTAACCCTGCATTAAAATTATTAACCGATGCCCCGTTTCTTTTGTTAGTAGTTCCATTGGCTAATTCCTGCTCAATATTATTGGTTGCTAAAGTTCTATTGGTAGTAGCACTTATTACAGGTAAGGCACCGGCATTACCCCAATTGTTATTTATTTTACCAATGTCAGTTTCATTCTTTGTAATTACTACATCAAAATTGTTTTTCATGGCAATTGATACTGCCTCTTTTAATGATAATACAGGCGATTGAGCTGCCACAAAAAAAGGGGTAAATATTACCAGTAAGATAACGGCGTATTTAAAATAAAAACCTACCCTACTTTGTTGTATTTTATGAGGGTTCGTTTCAAATCCGATAACTATCGGATGGCACCCAAGTTTTCGGTCGGTGGGGGCACCGACCGAGGCTGGGGGACACAACCCTGTTTTTTTTAATTGAATAGATAAAAAAGGAATAGTGGATAAAATCCTATTTTTAAGTTGCATAATAAAAGAAGCTTTAAGTTGCTGCCGTACAAGAGTGCGACGCAACGATGTTGCACAAGGATTAAAAGCGAGGGTCAAAAAAAATAATTTAGTTAATGGTTCTTCACTGTAATTCTTCATAAACTTTCTTTTTGGATGAAAGGTAAGAGTACATGGCTGGTACAATATACAAGGTAAGCAGTAACGAAAACATGATGCCGCCTACAATTACAATACCCAATGGGATACGGCTGGTGGAAGCATCGCCCAATGATAAAGCCAGTGGCAGTGCTCCAAGGCTCATGGCAAGACTTGTCATTAAAATAGGCCTGAGCCTTGCAGTGGCAGCTTCTGTTACGGCAGGTATTTTTTTGCTGCCGGCGAGTAATTTCTGGTTAGCAAATTCCACAATTAAAATACCGTTTTTAGTTACCAAACCTATCAGCATAATCATACCTATTTGTGAAAAAATATTGAGTGTCTGGTTAAATATCCACAGCGATAAGAGTGCACCAGCAAGTGCCAGCGGCACAGTAATCATAATTACAAAAGGATCTATAAAGCTTTCAAACTGTGCTGATAAAACCAGGTAAATTAATACCAGGGCAAGAATAAAAGCAAAGCTGGTATTACTGCTGCTTTCCGAAAAATCTCTTGAGGTACCGGTAAGAGAAGTAGTGAAACTTTGATCCAATATTTTTTTAGAAATTTCCTGCATCGCTTTAATGCCATCGCCAACTGTTTTGCCCGGCGCAAGCCCAGCCGAAATGGTGGCAGACTTATACCTGTTAAAATGATAAATGGTTGGTGGTGTACTTTCTTCAACCAGGGTAACCAAATTATCTAGTGAAATAGATTGTCCCGAGCTATTGCGCACATAAAGAGTTCTAAGATCTGAAGGATCATCCCGGTCATTTCTTGCCACCTGCCCTATTACCTGGTATTGTTTTCCTTCTCTTGTAAAATAGCCAAAACGGCGGTTGCTGAGTGCCAGCTGCAGTGTCTCTGAAATATCCTGAATGCTTACGCCCAGCGCACTTGCTTTTAAGCGGTCAATTAATACCCGCAGTTCTGGCTTGTTAAATTTTAAATCAACATCCACCCCTTGAAAAACAGGATTTCTGTTTGCCTCGTCTAAAAACTTTGGTAGTTGCGATTTAATCTTTTCAAAATCAACATTCTGAATAACAAACTGCACCGGCAAACCGCCTCTTCGATTTACTGAAATGGTTTGCTCCTGAATTACAAAGGCACGGCCTTCGGGATATTTATATAAGTTTTTGTTTACCATATTCACAATTTCCTGCTGGGAGCGATGGCGGTCTTTGGGATCTACCAGCAGGGCTCTTAAAAACCCTGTGTTTACAGATCCGGAACCTGTGAAGCCGGGTGCTGTTACACTAATTAATCCTTTTTTCTCAGGCACAGAGTCTTCTACAAATTGTATTAATTTATCAATATACCGGTCCATATAATCAAACGAAGTTCCTTCGGGTGCAGTTACGGTAAGGCGAAATTGGTTACGATCTTCTAAAGGTGCCAGCTCGGATGGTATAGAACTTCCTATAAAATAAATAATTCCAAAACAAGCTGCTACCAGTACCCATGCCATCCACCGTACTTTCATAAATGCATTTAACGATCTGTGGTAGTTGTTTTCGAGACCACGAAAAAAGGGCTCTGTTACATTATAAAACCAGGAATGCTTGTGCACCTTTGTTGTCATTTTTACGTTTAACACCGGCGTTAAAGTAAGCGATACAAATGCAGAAATTAAAACAGCGCCTGCCACCACTATACCAAACTCCCGAAACAGCCTGCCAACAAATCCCTGTAGAAAAATGATTGGTAAAAACACAATGGCCAGCGTAATGGAGGTAGCAATTACGGCAAAATAAATTTCTTTGGAACCTTCCCTTGCTGCCTGCCATTTGTTCATGCCCTGTTCCATTTTTTTATAGATATTTTCCGTAACCACTATACCATCATCTACCACCAAACCGGTTGCCAGTACGATGGCCAGCAAGGTGAGCACATTAATAGTAAAACCGCATAGATACATGATAAAGAATGCACCAATGAGTGAAACAGGAATATCAATGAGGGGGCGGATAGCAATGAGCCAGTCTCTAAAGAAAAGATAAATAATGAGTACCACCAGTATAATGGCTATCAGTAGCGTTTCCCTTACCTCGGAAATGGAGCGCCGGATAAACTTGGTCTGGTCTAATCCGATATCTAGTTTAATATCATCCGGTACCTGTTTTTTTATTTGCTCAAAGCGTTTGTAAAATTCATCAGAGATAGCAACATAGTTTGAACCGGGTTGCGGTACCAGTGCCAATGCTATCATGGGTACACCGCTTTCTTTTAAGATACTTTCTTCATTTTCCGGACCTAATACCGCTTCACCAATTTCTTTTAATTTAATATCAGCACCATTGATACTCTTTATGATTACATTATTGAATTCTTCTTCGGTATTGATTTTACCAAAAGTACGTACAGAAAGTTCTGTGGCATTGCCTGCAATTTTTCCCGATGGCAATTCCACATTTTGATTTTGCAGAGCCTGCTGCACATCACGTGGTGTTAGGTTGTAAGCGCTTAATTTGGATGGGTTGAGCCAGATACGCATGGCATATCTTTTTTCGCCCCAGATGATGATTGCACTTACACCAGGAATGGTTTGCAGTTTTTCCAGCAAGTTATTGTTGGCATATTCTGTTACCTGCAACTGGTTGCGGGTGTTGCTTTGCACCGTCATGCTTATTATTGGATCGCTGCTGGCATCTGCTTTTGTTACAACCGGCGGGGCATCCAGATCGGAGGGTAATCCATTGGTAGCCTGCGATACCTTGTCACGTACATCATTGGCCGCAGATTCCAGATCGCTGTTTAATTCAAACTCCACAGTAATATTGCTGGTACCCTGGCTACTGCTGCTCGTTATATTTTTTACACCAGCTATTCCATTGATGGCTTTTTCCAGGGGTTCTGTTATCTGCGATTCAATGATATCTGCATTGGCACCGGGATAATTGGTTCGCACACTGATGTTAGGCGGGTCAATTGCAGGATAATCCCTTATACCCAAAAAGGTAAATCCTATCACACCAAATAACATGATGATGATACTGATTACAATTGCCATCACCGGTCTGCGTAAACTTAGTTCGGATATATTCACTTAATTGTTTTTTTTAATGCCTGTTTTTTTAATATATGCCCCTGTTCTTTGATCTTGTACTCAAAATTTTTCTATCATTAAAACAATTTAATGACTATCCTCAATTTAATGCAACTTCATTAGAAGAAAACTGTTGAACCGTATACTCGTTTCTGTTTTGCAACAACGGGATTTAACTCTTTGTTACAAAACATTCTGTTGGCCGAGAGCCATAGGCTCGACATATATAAATGTGTAAATACTATAACTACATGGTTTAACTATTTGTTGCGGCTCTCTTTATATGTTACATGCACCAAACCTACGGTTCTTATTATACTATCTCTTACTTCATCAATGCCTGCCCGTACAGGCATGGGGTGGAAACCCATTGATACAAAATTGTCCAAGGCTAAGCCTCTTTATACCAAATTACTAATAGCCATTAAAACAATTGGGTAATGAAAAACAGCATAATACTGAACTTTCAATCCTAATTTACTTCCCAGCAAATTATTTAAAGGATTTGAAATTACCTGATAGGATTCAATTGTACTTTACTCCCCGGTTTTATAGTTAATAAACCAGTTATTAAAACGGTATCTCCCGCTTTTAATCCACTGGTAATTTGAACCATTGCAGTATCCCTTACACCAGTAGTTACAGACGCAAGGTTTGCCATTCCATTGGTATATAACATTACTTTTTTACCTCTTGCCTGTGGAATAATAGCCTGTGTAGGAATCATTAAGGCCGTTTCATTTGTACCCAATGATAATTGCACTTTTGCAAATGCCCCGGCAAATAATTTATTACTTGCCTTGCCTACCGTTGCTTTTACTTTCATACTCCGGGTATCCTCTGCAACACTATTTTCTGTAGCGATGATGGTTGCAGAAAAAATATTGTCACTGCCATCAATTTTAAATTGAATTAAATTACCTGTTTTCATTTTTGCACTGTAACGCTCCGGCACAGTAAACAACAATTTAAGCTTATCCACTTGCCTGATGCTGGTAACTACTGTTGAGGGGCTGATATAAGCGCCCATGCTGATGTTTCTTAAACCAGCCTTGCCAGTAAAAGGTGCCCGTAAGGAAGTTTTGGCAATATTGGTTTGTAAAATATCTATATCGGCCTGAAGATTTTTTACAGATAACAAACTGAGGTCGTAATCCTGCTGACTGATGCCATTTATTTTAAGTAGCTCAGCCTGGCGTTCTTCTGTTTTTTTAGAAATGGCTAACTGTACCTGGAGTTTTTTTGACTGTGCCTGCAAATCGTCATCATATAATTTAACCAGCACAGCTCCCTGATTTACTGTTGCTCCCTCTTTAAAAAATATACCGGTTACCCTGCCGGAAACTTCAGGCTGCAAATTGGTTTCTTCAAAAGGAGCAAGACTGCCTGGTACTTCTATCTCGTTGCTAACAGCAGCTGTTGAAACAATATAAGCATCTACTTTAGCTGCCGGTGGTTTAGGGGCTTCTTTTGAGGTATTGTCAGTTGCATCCTTGCAGGCAATGATTATTAATGGTATTACTAGTATTATCAATAGTTTAGCTGTAAATTTTGTCATTCTATAATTCGGTAATTTAGTGATTAGGTTGAAACGGTTGCTAAGTTCATTCATTAATGTGAAAGGTGGTAAAAAAATATTGTAGTATAAAAAGCAGGATAATAATTACCCGCTACTGTTTACCTTCAGCGTTTGAAGTATCCGGTTAGCCTGGTGAATTAATTCCTGCTTTTCCTTACTTAATATAGTTACATGCCCCATTTTACGGCCTGGCCTGGTGGTAGTTTTTCCATAAATATGTACAAACACATCAGGTATCTCCAGTACCTTTTCAAGCCCCTCATAAAAGGGTGTGCCGGTACAATTTTCTGCACCAATAATGTTTACAATGGCTGCAGGTAATATGTGCTCTGTATTGCCCAAAGGATATTGCAGCATAATGCGCCAAAGCATATCAAACTGCGATGAGTAGTTGGCCTCAATGGTATGATGGCCGCTGTTATGCACCCTTGGTGCCGTTTCATTTACCAATACATTGCCTTCCTTATCAACAAATAACTCCACCGCAAAAATGCCTGGGCTTTGTAATGCCTTTACAACTGTTAGGGAGATGGCTTCTGCCTTCCACAAAACTTTTTCTGGTATATCAGCAGGGCTTATCTGGTAACTTAATAAATTAAGCCTGTTGTCAAAAACCATGTCAACCGGTGGATACAAAGCAGTTTCTCCCTTTTCGCTCACCACAACTATCATGGCAATTTCTTTATGAATGGCTACCATTTTTTCCAAAACAGCGGGCAAATTAAAGCCATTGTCAATATCCGATGCAGTATGGATAATTTGCACACCTTTACCATCATAGCCACCTTCGCCTATTTTATGTACGGCTGGTAAAAAATGCTCCAGCTGTTTTAGCTCCTCAGTATTTTGTGTAATGATAAAATCACTGGTTGGGATTTGGTGGTCTTTATAAAACTGCTTTTGTTTAATTTTATTTTTTATAATTTTTAAAGCAGCTGGTCTGGGATATACTTTTACCCCTTCACTTTCTAATTTTTCAAGCGCTGCATCGTTAACGCTTTCTATTTCAATTGTGATAGCATCTAACCCTTTACCAAAGTTGTAAACGTCTTCATAATTGGTAATATCGCCTTTGGTAAAATGGTGGCATAGATGCGCTGCCGGGCATTCCGCATCATTTTCCATTACAAATGTTTCTACCGGGTAATTGATCGCTGCCTGTAATAACATCCGTCCAAGCTGACCACCTCCTAAAATGCCAATTTTTTTCATAAGACAAATATAAAAGGTATTGGTTTAGAGATGTAAATGTTTTATAAAAATCCCGCCATCTTGCTTATTTATAAAAGGCGATTACAATCGGACAATTGGCTACTTAACTTTGCCGTTAAGACTTAAAGACTCAA
>JAYTTM010000085.1:0-2626 GCA_043745055.1 Chitinophagaceae bacterium
TTAATTACAATACAATTTAAAATGAACAAAACACAAGGCACCGTAAAGTTTTTCAATTCTGAAAAAGGATTCGGTTTTATCAAGCACGACGATTCTAACAAAGAAACTTTTGTACATGTTAGCGGATTAGTAAACGACATCAAAGAAGGTGACAAAGTAGAATTCGACCTGCAAGAAGGTAAAAAAGGTATGAATGCCGTTAACGTTAAATTAGTCTAATACGATTTTTTTAATAAAGGTATAAAGCCGTCAAATTTTTTTGATGGCTTTTTTATTGGGCATATTGCAACATATAGCAGCATCAAGCGGTTGCTTAGTTTTGCCATCAAAGCGTTTAGACTTTTTTATTCTTATATAACTCAACGTCTTAACGCCTTAACGGCAATTTTGTAATTTCAAAATAAAGATCTACTTGCTGAAATGCAACTTTTTTTACTAAAGGTTAAAAATTCTGAACATTAAGCAAGACAACTTGTTTTCCCATTACATTTGCAACCTAATTATTATACTATGACACAAAAGAATTACTTCATCTTTTTTTTAGCTATAACCCTGTTTACAACCGTTATCAGCAAGGCACAAAATAATGGAACAAAACTTATTTTAATAAAAGGCCAAAAGCTACAGATTGATAATGTTGTTAAATCATTAACCAATATGGACTTAATGGGACAGTCGATGGAAATGACTTCCGATGCCACCATGACTCACCAGGTGGAAGTAAAAGATACGAAAGAAGCCAACTATACAGTGGCTTCTACCATCACTAAAATAACCAGCAGTGGAAATGCCATGGGACAGGCTTACACTTTTGATTCTGATAAAAAGGAAGATCTTGAATCTGAAATAGGTAAGGCTATGAAAGGGCAATTAAATGTAACCCATGAAGCAGATTTTAATATTTCGGGTAATGTGATCAATGAAAAAAAAGTAGTGACTGCAGAGGCACAAAATTCAAATCCGATGATGGATATGATGAAAAACTTAACCGGTGGCGGCAGTGATGATGGAGGCGGCGCAGGAGAAATATTCCAGGTTTTGCCAAAGGGTAAAAAGCCGGGAGATAGCTGGACAGATTCTACCATTGCAGAAGGTTCTAAAACTTACAAAACTTATACGTTGAAAGAAATTAAAGGCAATGATGCGATATTGATTTTATCCGGAACACAATCTACCAACAAAAAAATTGAACAGCAGGGGATGGAAGTGAACGTGACGATGGAGTCTAAATTATCCGGTGAATCTACCGTTGATTTAACTACCGGCATTGTAAAACAAAAATCATTGGTTATGGATGGTGCAGGAAATGCAGATGCAATGGGGCAGGCAATTCCTATCACTACAAAAATAACCAGTAATACTATCGTAAAAAAGCTATAAATATCAGTTAATACTATTTAAAACGCTACTCATTTTGGGTAGCGTTTTTTTATGCTTATTTGGAAGCCTTTAGTAACAAGTAGCATGAACTGAGTTCTGTACAAATTGCTAATACCGTGGATAGCAGATGCCGGGCAAAGATATTTCTTTATTGGGCTGAGGGTTTACCAGCAGCCAATTTAATTGCATATTAAAATCGGTTATGGCTTATCAGAGTTTGAAAAATCACTCGTTTTGGGGATCAATTCTAAGGCTGCCGCAAAAAGTTCTCCGGGCTTTGCCAACTTACGCAGGTTGGTATTAATCCATGCGCCATCAATAGTAATAATGGCCGACAGCACATCGTTGTTCTTGTAAATTTCATGTTTCATCGTCCAGCGGGAATAGTCTGCATTGCATTTATCCAGCAGTATATTGATATGTACCGTATCTCCAAAATGAATCTCTTTTCTAAAAACGGCCTCCTCCCGAAAAATGACGGGCCCAATTTGTTGCTGCATCATTACCGCAGGTGTTGCGCCGGCATCGGATAAAAAGCAAATTCTGCAATAGGCACCAAAATCATAATATACAGAATGCCGCAGATGAAAGTTAGGATCAAGATCACTCCATCTTATTTCGATATTTTTTGTGTAAGAATCCATTATATTTTTTTAAAAAATTCCCCTATCTATTTTACAGAAGGGTGACTAAAATTAATTCATGTTTCTCATTACCGTTTTTTTCTTTACAATTTCTTCTAGTAACATCAATCTAAGCAATCCGCTAATTGGCCATTGGCATTATCTCCGCCACATCAATGTGTTGATTCGGTAAAAACCTGACGTAATGATGGCAATTTGCAGGCCTTTAAGTTCCTCTGGTTTTTAAAAAACCAAAGCATGCCGGAAATTATTGCAGGCTACCTTTTTGTCCAATACCGATCCTTGTAGCGTATCATGAAACAATAAAAACTGAGATCAAAAATATGACTTGTTTACTTACAACACTGCCCGCCGATTGGAACAAGCGGTATGCATTTAAATAGAATGAATTGTATTTTATTGAAGTGCAGCCTTTATCAATGGAGCCAAAAAATCTGCCCATTTTTTATACTCCTTACCAGAGGGATGAAGGCCGTCAGTAGCCACTAAAGAAGGATCTGTAGCGGCTTGCCTTGTGGACGTGGTAATGTTTAAATAATGAACGCCATATTGCAGCGCAATATTTAAATTAATTACATTAAAAGAATCTATTTGACTGGCAA
>JAYTTM010000086.1:0-2624 GCA_043745055.1 Chitinophagaceae bacterium
AACAACGGCAAGTAAATAGCACTGATTCTATAACGATAAAGATACCTTGCCATAAATTCATAATCGGCAGCGGTATAATAATGCGATTCATAGCCTCCAAGTTCTTTAAGCAACGGACGACGAAAATAAAAAGTAGGATGAGCCGGCATCCAACCGTAATTAAACCGGATACGATCGTAAGAAAGCCCCTTCCAGTAACGTATAATTTTTTTTGTATTTACCTTATCTACATACACCAGGTCGCCATACAAAGAGTCAACCCTATTTTCTTCAAAACATTTTACAATGGAAGCTATCACTGTATCTGATGCCAATGTATCATCGCTGTTTAAAATACCGATTATATTACCAGTAGCTAATTCCATTCCTTTGTTAATGGCATGGTACATGCCATTGTCTTTTTCGGAAACCCATTTGGCTATATGGTTATCAAATAATTTAATGATCGCAATGGTACCATCCGTAGATTCTCCGTCAATAACAATATGTTCAATATTGAGATAAGATTGATTCTTTACAGAATTAATGCATTCCTGTAGGTGAAGAGCAGAGTTGTGTGTAACAGTAATGATGGTTACTTTCATAGTAAATTAACCTTAGGGAATATTGCAACGCAAAATAGCTAATTTTTTACTAACATACTTAAACAGTTGAAGGGATGGCAGAGAGAAACTTTGAAAAATAGGGAGTTGGAAATGGGAGGTTCGGGTAGGTTAATTTATTGCGTAAATGTTGAAAGTGTTGGCAGGATGGAGAAACAGCCGAAATTTATAAAGCAGTTCAAAACTCTTTTACGAGGGATAAGCTATTGTTACAGGAAATGGAGAAAAAAAGATAATAAAGACATAATCAAGGCAGCAAAAGCAAGTAGGTATAGAAGTTTATAATTGGGAGAATAATTTGTTGGCTTAGGCCTTTCAATTTCAGTAAAGGAGGGGGTTTTAGAGTTGGTGATCGCAATTGCTACAGCTATATCAGTAGTATGTGAAATTGACAATTGAAATTTTGGGTGAATAGGTTCTCCATTAGCAGAATGATCTATTATAATGCTATTGAAAGACTTGTTTAAATAGCTATTATCCGCTTTTACTATAGCTTCTTTAGCAGCAAATAAACCTGCAAGAGAAGCGAACGGGCTTGATTGCAGAACACAATAAGCAATCTCCGATGGTGCAAAGTTCATAGAATAAAATTCATCTTCCCGGTAATCTGTAACTACTGGCAGCAGACTTATTTGTTCCATATCAATACCAATAGAGAACAAGTTTTCAGCATTTGAATTAATATGCATTTTGATAGTGGCATCAGTAGAAAATTCCGTTGCCTTAAAAGAAACTGATTGTCCGCTAATTTTTTGTAGCAGGTTACCCAGGTTTTTTAAATCCCAATAATCAGTAACAATTATGCCATCTTTTGCAAGATGTGCATACATTCTATGCAGTAATATGCTACTTGCAACAGCAGTTCGATCAATAACTGTATTATGATCCATCAGTGCAACCGGTACCTTTATGTATTGGGCAACTATATTTTTTATTTGTTCATCTATCATCTAAAAACCTTTAAAACAACTCTGACAAATATAAGCCTCCTCTCCTTTTGGTGTGATACATTTACTAAAACCAACATCAGCCAAATCATCTTTTAGTTGTTTAAAGCATTTGAAACAAGCAATGTCCTGATTAAGATATGGATGGTATTTGGATTGATACGATTGTAAACGAAGCTTTAATTCCTGTAAAAAACCAGCGGCTGTTTTTCCTTCTGTTACCCGATGATCAAATGTAAGACTTAGGGTAAAGCGTTGCAGTTTCTCATCAATAGAAGAGATGCCTAATATAGCACTGTTCATGTTATTAACCAGTGGCTTAAAAAATGAAACGCCTTCGGCAGATAAATCAGTTATGGTAAAACCAATATCCGTAAGGTCATCCAGGAGCAAACTGTCATCCATGTATTTATTGGAGAGCAACATGATACTTTCTTCAATTCCAGTTACAGATTGAGTTGATGCCGATGGGATTTTTAATACTTTTAACCCTTTTTCAATATCAATAGCAAAACCAATGTTAACTGCTTTATAAAGGGCAATGGCATCATTTGTAAAATAACTATTAAGCAAAGGATATTTTAATAATAGCCTGCCGGTTTCATAAATAATTACCGGCAGCAATGAGTTTTTTAAATATTTCTGCATTGTATTTATGTGTACAAAAATACCAGCAGTTTCTACCTGCGTATGAATAGTGCTGGTAAGTCCGGGTGATTGTACGGAACTTAAAAAGGCAATTTCTCTTTTTTTATTGCTACTGATTTTTTCAACAACTACTTTGGTAGCATCTACTGGAGTGGGTAAACAGTTACTCGTTGCATATTTCCCTGCCCGCTGTTTTTTTATTCCCAACAATTCTTCTACAATAGCTTTACTCACAAAACCCACGCCTTTAAAAGTTTCCTTGCTGATACTATTTACTTCTATTAAAGTAATTGCAGCTTCAGAAAAAACCGTTTCGCCGTTAAACGTATTGCCAGTATTGCCAAGTGCCATTGGTTTATGTGCTAGTAGTTTATTTTTTTTATTTTCAGATCGCTCTAATGGAACCTCAAACGAGTCGCTATAAATA
>JAYTTM010000087.1:0-2618 GCA_043745055.1 Chitinophagaceae bacterium
CACCCTACAGTTATACAAATCCAACGGGGCATATTACCATTGCTAACCCAACGGGTGTTTATACAAATACAACCGGCTCTTTCAGGCAGGCAGCAGGAACAGTAGTATATAACATAACTGATGCTAAAGGCTGTACATCCAGTATATCAGTTAATCTTACTGAACCTCTACCGATATCGGTAACACCTGCTATAACAAATACAAGTTGCAATGGATCAAAAAACGGCAGCATCAGCCTGTCATCCATTTCTGGCGGAACGCCATCAGTTCTTAACACTTATTCAGTAAGCTGGACTGGTCCGGGCACATTTGCATCTACCAGCCGAAACCTTACAGCGCTTGGTGCAGGTACCTACAGGTATATTGTAACAGATTCAAAAGGATGTTCAGTAAGTGCTGATGTGATTATTTCGCAACCAGATCCAATCGTTGTAACTGAATCTCATACTGATGTAGCTTGCCTTATAGGCGGTATCTCAACAGTAACCATTACAGCCACAGGTGGTACGACGGATATTTTATTCAGCAATCCAACTGGTTATAAGTATACGGCTACAGGCCCGGCGCAACTTCCTGCAAGCCTCACCAGTGGCATATTTCAGCAAATACCATTAAGTCCGTTAACTTATACAGTAAAAGATAAAAACGGCTGTTCAGGAACTTTAAACCTGAATGTTGTTCCCGGTGATTTTACACCACCAATATTTACAAGGCCTGCGGATAAAACTATTCCCTATGATCAGGGCTCAACCTGTTTCAATGCTGCAACGACTATAACTGGAGATGTAACCAATCAATCGGACAATATCTCGTCAGTCCTGCAAGCCACGTATTCGGATGCTGTTTATCCATGTGGTTTTTCAACAGTAATTAAGCGTACCTGGAAACTGGAGGATGGATGCCATAATAAGGCGCCAGACCAGGTTCAAACTATTACGATTACAGATAACAATACCCCTTACATTGTATTTGCCAGAACGGAAGCCGTATTCGGACAGGGTAACCTAATTAACGGATCTGTAGGGGTATCGCTATCTACTGGTAAAGCAACATTTGGTAGTAACAGTAAATTGCTATCGCCCAATTTTGTAAAAGCCGCCAATATTACGGTTAGTAATGGAGCTATCGTAAATACACAATTCAGGATTGCCGCTACTGATGGCCCTAATCCAACTTTCTATTCTTTTGCAGGAAATACGCAAAGCCTGGGTAATTATACAGTAAGTAATTCAACAAATGTTCCAATAGCTGGGAATTATAATAAACTTACTATTAAAAAGAATGTAACTGTTACCATTTCAGGCACCTTGTATGGCAGGATTCAAATACAGGGTGGTGCTAAGGTTACCTTTGCTCCTCCGGGCGGAATATTAAATATTGAGTCGCTCAAAATACAAGGCAACAGGAATTCAAAGACTAAAGTAAATTTTGCCGGTTGTACTTCTGTAAGAATGAAAAGTAAAGTAGATGTGGCTGAAAATTGTGATGTAAATGTTGGCGGGCCAAATCTTACTTTTTACCTGGGTAATGACAGAATTAATCAAGAGAAATTTATTGTACATGGTGGCAACACAAAAATTACTGCAAACATTTTCATCAAAGACGGTAAATTAAAGATAAGTGGTGGTGACCGTGATAAGAGTGATGGTGATAAGGATTGTGATGGTGAAGATCGGGACAAGGATGAGTACAACAGTGATACAACGTTTATGACCGGATGGTATATTGCTGAAAGCGTGGCGTCAGACGGAAATAAGGTTTTATGGAGTAAGAACAGTTGTACTATTCCTTCATCCAGGGCTGCTGTTGGACAGCCGGTTATTGCATCACGTGAATCCGGAGACCTGCTGGAAATAAAGGTTTTACCAAATCCAACTACGGATAACTTCAGGTTATTGGTGCAAACCTACAGCAAGGCACCTTTGCAAATCAGGATTACTGATGCTTCGGGACGGGTTTTGGAAAATTATTCCAATGTATCTCCTTATTCTGTGATTAAACTAGGCGATAAATTTATCAACGGAGTATATTTTGCTCAAGTGATACAAGGCAGCCGGAGTAAAGTAGTTAAGCTGTTAAAAGCAAAATAATAAATAACTGGTTAATATTAAAAGGAGGCTGTAATAAGCCTCCTTTTTTTGTTTCTCTTAAAAAGTAAAATGAAAATTATACTGATTGAATTTTTAAGTTAGTCCAAACGGCATTTACCAAATACAGGCCTACAAATATTTTATATGGATTTTAGCCAACACCTATTTGCCGCAAATCAAATTCAGTTTGGTAATACTTCACTTAATTTCAGTTTACAAAAATTTACACCATACTTTTTAAATTATTTATCCATTAAACTGAACTTAAAACAATGTGTATTTATTACCGCTCATTTTCTTAGTTTTACTATATCTTATTAAGCTACATAATGACCAACAAAACCTGCTATCTTATTCTATTTTATTTATTATTCATTTTTCACATTGGGGTAAACGCTCAGAAGAATGGAGTAGACAGTATAAAAAAAAATCTTTCCTCTAAAATTACTGATAGTGGCAGGGTTGATATTTTGAATATATTAAGTAAAACTTATTATAAAGACAATCCTGACACCTCGATTAAAATCG
>JAYTTM010000088.1:0-9644 GCA_043745055.1 Chitinophagaceae bacterium
GCATTATGGAAGCAGCCCGTAATTACGGACAGCAGCGCACAGCATTCGCCATGCTGTCAAGAGGGGTGGCCGGTTTTATTAAAAATACATTGGTGATCACATTGCCGGGTTCTCCCCGTGGTGTGGAAGAAACAATGGATGCTTTGTTCCCTTATGTGCTTCATGTGTTTAGGGTGGCGGAAGGGATGCGGCATGATTGAGAAATCCGTTTATAAATTTGTTTTAAAAGCGTTTATTTCAATTTCAGGGCTCCTTTCCTTTCACATTTTATAGTGCATGCTTTTTATCTTTTTTGTCCGGGCTTAGAAGCTCTGTGGAACATCGTTGCGTCGCCCTCTCCTATACAACCATTCATTTTTTTGTCCGGGCGAAATAAGCTATGAGGAGCATCGTTGCATCGCCCTCTTGTACTGTGTACCTATGGGGATCTTTTCCCACGTCATGTTGTCGGAATAGTAAAATGTATGTAGTTCGCATTTTAGGAGCCGGCATCATAAAAAAGGCGTTAAGAAAATTTGAATGCTTGTCGTTATGAAATGAAATTGATGTTACAAATGTCCTGCCTTCCTATTAGCCCGTAATTTGCACAAAAGCCAGGTTATATTTTGTGGCTTGAGCTAATTTCATTTTAGACAAGTATTCAAATTTTTACCCCTTTTTTATGCAGCCTTGATTTTATTTGTTTCTTTTTTTTATCAAGAAAAAAAGAAAATGAAGTATAACACAAAAGAGTAGTGTCTCTGCTAACTAAATGCCTAATTCTATATTACTTTTATAACTCAACGCCTAACTACTTAACGGCAATTTTATAAATGCTTTCTTTCCAAAATAAAAAGAGACATTATAAATGCACCCGATCATTAAAAACATTAATTAATTGAAAAAATTGTGCCTTATTTTCAGGAAGGCTATGTATCTTTCAAAAAACTTATTGCACTTATGCCAACAAAAGATGAATTTATCGAAGCTGTAAAAAGCGGTTACACATTTAAGGGTGAATCTGTAAAAATTGGCGCCGGTATATTAGCCGGTGAAACAATCGCTGAAGCAGGCGTTTATTTACCACTTAAAACCCTCAACAGGCATGGCCTTATTGCGGGAGCAACTGGTACGGGTAAAACAAAAACACTACAGGTAATCAGTGAATTTTTAAGTGATGCCAGTGTGCCAGTAATGCTGATGGACATTAAAGGTGACCTTAGCGGTATTGCGGCAATAGGTGCAGCTAACGACAAAGTAACCAGCCGCTACCAATTGTTGAATATGGAGTATAAGCCAGCTCAGTTTCCGGCAGAATTACTTACTATCAGCGGCCAAAAAGGCGTTCGGCTAAGAGCAACCGTTAGCGAATTTGGCCCTGTATTACTGAGCAAAATTTTAGAGCTTAACGATACGCAAGGTGGTGTGGTAGCCATGATTTTTAAATATTGTGATGACAATAAATTGCCCATTCTCGACCTAAAGGATTTTATAAAAGTACTCCAGTTTTTTGGTAATGAAGGCAAGGCAGAGATTGAAAAAACCTATGGTAAAATATCTACCACCAGCACAGGAACCATCCTCAGAAAAGTAATAGAGCTGCAGCAGCAAGGCGCAGATACTTTTTTTGGTGAAAAAAGTTTTGAAGTAGATGACCTGATGAGAATTGATGATAAAGGAAACGGAATGATCAATATTTTACGGGTTACTGACCTGCAAGACAGACCGAAGCTATTCTCTACATTTATGCTGCAAATGCTGGCAGAATTGTATGCAAGCTGCCCTGAAGAAGGCGATTTGGACAAACCGAAACTAGTAATCTTTATCGATGAGGCACATCTTATTTTTCAGGAAGCCAGCAGTGCGTTGCTTCAGCAAATTGAAACCATCATTAAATTAATACGATCTAAAGGAATTGGTATTTTCTTTTGCACCCAAAACCCAATGGATGTACCTGCGAGCATACTGGCACAATTGGGATTAAAAGTACAACATGCCCTTAGAGCATTTACAGCGGCTGATAGAAAAGTGATTAAACAAACTGCTGAAAATTATCCGGAAACAGTATTTTATAAAACTGAGGATTTAATTACCCAGTTAGGTATTGGCGAAGCCCTAATAACGATGCTAAATGAAAAGGGCATACCAACACCGTTGGTGCAAACTATGCTCTGTGCACCCCGCAGTAGAATGGATATACTTACAGATAGTGAAATTGATAGTATTACAGGCAAATCGAAATTAGTTGCCAAATACAACCAGGTAATTGATAGCGAAAGTGCTTATGAAATTTTAACTGCCAAATTAAATGAAGCTGCAGAAAAATCGGAGCAGCAAAAAACTACTACTGAAACAAAAGAAGCGCCATCTACCCTTGAGAAAATTGTAGATAATACTATTGTAAAAAGTATGATGCGTACAGCGGGCACTACCATTGTTCGCTCCTTGTTGGGTGCTTTGGGTCTTGGCGGAAGAAGTAGCTCCAGCAAAGCAAAAAGTACTAAATGGTTTTAACCGGTATAATAAATTAAACACCATTCATCTCAAATTAAAAGAGTCATTTGCACAAGCAAATGACTCTTTTAATTTGAGATGCAAGAAAAAAAATATCATCGATAATATAACTCCAAACGTATCCCATTTTTAAAAAACCAAAACTGTTGATCAAAAAAAGAACACACTTACAAGTGATGTAAAAATTTTTAATCGGATCACTAAATGAAAACCAGCCTATTCCTGACAGTGATATGGCTTTATATTACCATACAATTTAAATAGACTATTTGTAATTTAAAAGCTACTGTCTTTCACTTTACTGCCTATTTATTTGAATTTCAATTAGATATAATTGTGCACTGTGTCAATCGAACGCATTAGGGTAAAAGAATTTTAAATAAAAAAGCAAAAAAAAGCTTGTATAATTTTAACTAACCTCCTATCTTCGTCGCGGTTTTTCATAGGATATTGGATTTTAAAGCGGGACTAGATTTCTATCTTGGTCCCTTTTTTTTGTCTGTCCATACCATTGTTTAAACATTGAACGAATTCGTTTTCCTGATTAATTCTTTTCGAGATAACCATCCTTGTTAACTATAACTTTTTTTTCGGCTTGTAAATAATTAAACACATTCCATAACTTTTCCTTTTGGATTATTTTTGACTGAGATAACAAATTGTTGATTGTTACTTTTCTTTCAACTATAAGAGCATAGAGATGCGCTTCTATATTTTCAAAATCCAACATGCTTACCGGCGTTAACTTTAAATTGATGCAATTATCGCAAATACCACAACGTTTTACCTCGCTGTCATTAAAATATGCCGCAATAACCTTGCTTCTGCATTCGGTTGTCTGTAATACGTATTGTATGATGGTTTGTATTCTTTCTTCAAATTGTTGTTTTCGCTGTAAATAATCATTTAGGTTAATTACAAAACTATCTATGTACATCCTGTTAAGCAACAAAGTAATTTGCGGGCTTTCCTTTTGCTTTACATATTCTATAATCCCTAATTGCTGCAACCGGGTTAGTTGCTGCATAACATAGTCTTTAGGTTTATTTACAAACCTTGCTAACAGGGTTTCATTAATTGAAGTGGGAAAATCAATAATGCCTTCGTATGACCTTAATAATCCTTTTACAATATTATCTAATTCCGGATGCACCAGTTCAAAATCACGGAGTGTTTGTTGGTCGCAATTAAATACAACTGTTGGTGACTTAAAAAATGTATCGCTAAATAACAAAACGCCTTCCTGTTCCAAAGTTTTAATGGCATAAGTTGCTGTAAGCGCATCTACCTTAAATGCCTGGGCGAAAGAAACAATTTCAAAATCATAACTGCATCCTTCGCCTGCACCCGCTGGCACCTGAATTGCATTCATTACGGCGGTGTATACTTTTTTTATTTCCTCCCTGTCGGGAAAACGGATGCGGCTTTGCTGCTTTAACTCCTCCAATTCCCTTTCGTTGTAAAGCAATACTGCATAAGATCTTTTACCATCCCTCCCTGCCCGGCCTGCTTCCTGGTAATAATTTTCCAGGCAATCCGGCACACTGTAATGTACTACCACCCTAACATCCGGTTTATCAATACCCATCCCAAAAGCATTGGTACATACAATTACCCTGGTTGTATTATTGATCCAGTCCTCCTGCCTTTTATTCCTGTCTTCATTGCTTAATCCGGCATGATAAAAATTGGCGTTGATGTTATTAATCTTTAATAATTCCGCTATATCCTTTGTGTGTTTCCTGCTTTTGCAATACACAATTACACTCCCATTTACATTGCGTAAAACTTCCAGTAGTTTATTTTGCTTGGATGCAACATTAAATACACTGTAAGAAAGATTGGCTCGTTCAAAAGATTGTTGAAAACGTTGTTGCCGGGGGGAGAAAGCCAGTTTATCACAGATATCTTCCTGCACCTTTCTGGTAGCAGATGCAGTTAATGCCAGTACCGGAACTTTTGGTAAATGCTCCCGTAGGTTGGCAATCCGTAAATAAGGCGGCCTAAAATCGTAGCCCCATTGGGATACACAATGAGCCTCATCTACAGCTATTATACTAACATTGATGGAAGGTAAAAATTCGAGAAACAAATTGGTTTCTAATCTTTCGGGAGATACGTACAAAAACTTATAATTGCCATACGCTGCATTTTGCAAAGTTTTTTTTACCTCCAAAAAACTCATGCCGGAGTAAATGGACAAAGCAGGTATGCCCCGCTTTTTTAAATTCCCCACCTGGTCTTTTATCAATGCAATTAATGGGCTTATCACTAAGCAAATACCTTCCATAGTCATTGCCGGCACCTGGTAGCAGATAGATTTTCCACCGCCTGTTGGTAACAAGGCCAATGTATCATTACCATCCAAAACAGCATTGATGATATCTTCCTGCATTGGCCGGAAGGCATCATAACCCCAGTATTCTTTTAATATTTGATGAATTGAATGCAGATAGAACAGATTATAGTTTTGCTAAAGTACATGTTCTTCTGTTTCTTTTTCCCTAGCTGATTAGGTATCAACCCGAAAGCAGAAAAAGTGAATTTTTAATAATAAAGCATTCATTGAAATTACAGCACTTTTTTATAATTCAACCGCACCGAATTTACTGCCAGCACTACATCGCTAAAACCCATTGCCAGCGCAGCAACACCGGGATGCAACAGGCCAACAGCTGCCACAGGAATGGCAACAACATTGTAAATAAAAGCCCAGAATAAATTTTGCTTAATAGTTACAAATGTATGTTTGCCAAGACCAAGCGCCAACGGTAAATGACTGATACCATTATTCATTAAAACTACCTGTGCACTTTGCATGGCAAGTTGTGTAGCATCGCTCATAGAAATACCTATAGTGGCCTTCGCCAACGCTGGTGCATCATTTATACCATCTCCCACCATTGCAACGGGAGATTTTGCATTCAATTGTTCAATAATCAACAGTTTTTGTGCCGGGCTTTTTTCTGCATACACTTCTTTAATGCCTAGCAAACTTGCAACCTTGTTGGTTCTCTCGGCTGTATCGCCACTCAATAAAATGGTTTGGATGTTTTTGTTGTTTAGATAAGAAATTACAGCAACGGCTTCTTCCCGTATTTCATCATCCATATCAAACCAGCCTATTAACTGGCCATTTTGTAACAGGTAAGCAGTATGAATATTTTCTGCTGCAGGGGCACCTGTAATTTTATAAGATCCCAATTGGTAATGGTTGCCCTTATTATCTTCCGCAACAATTCCTTCACCTTTTATTTCTTCTACTTTTTTCCAGAAAACCGGGTTGTTAATTTTCCATTCATTACAAATGGCCTTTGCTATGGGGTGATTGGAATATTTCTCCATTGAAAACACAATGCGCTTAAATTCATTGGGATCAATGGTTGTTTCAAAAAGGGTAATTTTAAATTGCCCTTTGGTTAAAGTGCCTGTTTTATCAAAAACAACGGTGGTGATATTTTTAAACAACTCCAGGCTTTTGGCATTGCGGAAAAGGATGCCTTTTTTTGCTGCCCTGCCCAGTCCTACTGCAATGGCAGCAGGGGTTGCAAGCCCCATTGCGCAAGGACAACTAATTACCAATACAGCAATACTCCTCATTAAAGATTGGGTACCATTTATGTCAAAAACAAAATAATTTAGCAAAAATGTAAGCAAAGAAATCCCTAGTACAGCCGGAACAAATACTGCACTTATTTTATCAGCCAATTGCTGTATCGGCGGCTTCTCACCCTGTGCCTGCTTAACTAAATTTAAAATATTGCTCAAAACGGTATCTTTTCCTACAGCCGTAACCTGGGCTTTTACAGTACCATCTGTTAGTAAACTTCCACCGGTAAGATTATCTTTTTTTTCCTTGCGAACAGGCTCGCTTTCCCCTGTAAGCAACGATTCATTGGCATAACCTTCGCCCCATAATATTTTACAATCGGTGGGTACCTGCTCCCCACTTTTAATCAATACCAAATCCCCCACTCTTAGCTGTGTATTCTCTACCGCAAAAACATTTTCCTTATGTTCATCATCAAAAGCAATCATATTGGCCATAACTTTTTGCTGGCGTGCCAATTGGTTCAATGCCTTTTGTGTTGTAGCAACCGATTTATTTTCTACAAATTCTCCTAAAAAAACCAGGGTAATAATGGTAGCTGTAGTTTCATAAAAAACATAATCCATTCCAAAATTACCCAGCGTTCCTATCAGGCTGTAAATAAATGCGGCAGTGGCTCCCAGTGCAATTAACACATTCATATTGGGCACGCCGCCACGCAGACTTTTAATGGCACTTACGCCAAAATATCCCATTCCAACTAAATATACAGGAATGCAAATTGCCAGTTGTATCCATGGATTCATCAAAAAATGAATATGCCAGGGTAACATGTGCAACATTAAAACCAATGTAAAAGGCAGGCAAAACAAAAAACGCTGTAAGTGATTGCTGAACAACGACCGTCCACTGACCACGGACAACCAATTGTTACCAGCTTTTGAATTTTCGTTGTCAGTTATCGATTGTTGGTCATCAACTACATGGTATCCAAGTCCTTCAATTCCTTTTGCGACGGATTCTTTTGTGACAGCGCCATTCATCTCAAAACTCACATCGCCGCCTATAAAATTTACTTTTACTTCTTTCAGACCTTCTTTAGTCAGATACTTATTGATAGTTAAGGCACAGTTGGTACAATCCATTCCTTCTACTTTCCATTCTACTTTTTCCATTGTGCAAAATTATTCTACAAATAAGATGCGGCGTTACTATTGAAGGAAAATATATTTGCAACATGGAGTTAATTTTTACACTAACCGAAATAAAAACTGCCGCTAAACAGTTACTGGATTTAATGGGCAGCAACAAAGTAATAGCAATGCACGGTGAAATGGGTGCCGGAAAAACCACTTTTATTCATGCACTTTGTGAGGTATTGGGAGTAAATGATGTGGTGAAAAGCCCCACTTTTTCTATCATTAACCAGTATTTATACGATATGGATGAAACCATTTACCATATTGATTTGTACAGGCTAGAAAACGAACAGGAAGCTATTGCTACCGGAGTGGAGGATTGTGTTTACAGTGGTAGCTATTGTTTTGTAGAGTGGCCAGAAAAGGCTCCTGCAATATTTCCAAACAATACAATACATGTATGGCTTTACACCGTTAATATTAATACCAGAAAGCTGGTAATTATTTAGTAATTTGTAACTATCTGCCTGCTGGCAGCACTTAATCATTTATATATTTTATGGCTACATCAAAACCTTTTGTATCTCCTTCCTTTACTTACGAAACGCTTGAAGAAACACTGGACGTAAAACCCCATGGAACAGAATTGTTAATTGGCATTCCAAAAGAAACTTCCTTTAGTGAAAACCGGATAGCGCTTACCCCGGAGGCAGTAGGTGTAATGGTAGCCAATGGTCACCGGGTGATTGTTGAAACCAAGGCTGGCGAGGGATCAAGCTACTCGGATACAGATTACAGCGAGGCAGGTGCCAAAATAGCCTACGATAAAAAAGAAGTTTTTGAATGTGACGTGCTGGTAAAAAGTGCCCCCGTTAGTGAAATGGAATGTGAGTTGCTAAAGCCCAATCAATACATTATTTCACCCATACATCTTGCTGTAATGAAGAAAGAGATTTTGCAGAAGATGATGGATAAAAAAATAACAGCCCTAAGTTTTGAAAACCTGAAAGACGATAGCGGGCACAACCCTATTGTTCGCAGTATGAGTGAAATTGCAGGCAGTGCAGTTATGCTTATAGCCGGCCAATATTTAAGCAATGCCAACAACGGAAAGGGAGTTTTGGTTGGGGGAATTAGTGGCATACCACCTACAAAAGTTATCATTATTGGTGCTGGTATAGTGGGTGAATATGCGGCAAGAACCGCCCTGGCAATGGGTGCCAGTGTAAAAATTTTCGACAACAGTATTTACAGGTTAAAGCGGTTGCAGAATAATATTGGTGGTCGCCTATGGACCTCGGTAATAGAACCAAAAATATTGGCCAAGCAATTAAAAACCTGCGATGTGGCAGTAGGCGCTTTAAGTAGCACGGGAGGCCGCACACCCATTGTAGTTTCGGAAGATATGGTGAGCAACATGCGCCCGGGTACTGTTATTGTTGATGTAAGCATTGACAGGGGCGGTTGTTTTGAAACCAGCGAAGTAACCACTCATGAAAAACCAGTGTTTAAAAAATATGATGTAATACATTATTGTGTACCCAACATCCCTAGCGGTTTTGCCCGTACGGCCTCGCAGGCAATCAGCAATGTTTTAATGCCGCTATTGCTGGAAACTGCCGATGATGGCGGCATTGACAACGTTATCTGGTATAAAATAAATATCCGCAGTGGCATCTATTTGTTCAAAGGCAGTCTTACCAATTTTCACCTGAGCGAAAGATTTGATTTGAAATTTACTGATTTGAATTTGTTGATTGCAAGTAAAAGATAAACAGATGAATGATATTGTATTTTCTAAGCATTCGCTTGAACAAATGCAACTGAGGGGTATTACAATTGAGCTGGCGCAAAGTATTTTAGATTCACCTCAACAAGTAATACTGGAGCCGGATAAAAAATCTATCAATCTATTATTAACTTTTAAGATGAAGGCGAATATCTGATAAGGATATTCGTTAATACGATAAAGCAACCTAATTTGGTAATTACCATTTATAAGACTTCTAAAATTGAAAAATATTATGAAAGTTAAATACGATAAAGAAGTAGATATTCTCTATATTAAATTGAGCGATGCCCCAATAAAAGAAAGTGACGAGAATAAACCAGGGGTAATATTAGATTATGCTGAAGATGGTGTAATTGTAGGCATTGAAATTCTGAATGCCTCAATAAAAATGCCTCAGCCAAATATTTTGGAACATGAAGTAGCCTGATGAAAGCAAAGATTTTCGGATACCGAATCAAATCATTCTCGTTTTTTGGCATTCATTTATAATCCCCGATTGCAATTACTTCCTCACAAAAATTATACTCCTGCTGATCGTTGCTGCTGATGATTACCAGTTTTTCCTGGCTAAAATTTTTTATTAGCGTATGGTACAAAGCAACACCATCCAAATCTAAATTGGTGGTAGGTTCATCTAATAATAATACAGGGCTTTTGCAAAAGAAAGCCT
>JAYTTM010000089.1:0-2607 GCA_043745055.1 Chitinophagaceae bacterium
AGATCAATGAAAAAATCGGCAGTATCTGTTACAATGTGCTGTTGCCGGGCTACAAATGCAAAGCCTTTGCCCAACTCCATTAGGAAGGATTGTAAATGAACGATCAAAGCATCTTCAAGCTTTCTTTCGTTGTAAGGCGCACCAAGGGTTGCTGCAAGAAATTCTACCAGGTAAGGGTCTTTAACAATATCGCCAGCAGTACTAATTTGCTGTGGATGATTGTTTACTATCCGGGTAATATATTGCGTATTAATATTACGCTGAAGTGTTCTGGTATCCCAATTGCCTTCAATACAATATTCAACATATTGTAACCGGAGGCTTTCATTTTCTACCCGGCTGATAATGCGGTAATGTGTCCAGCTCAATTCGTGACGCATTGCGTCACGTTTTTGAAAAGAAAGATAAAATTGTCTGATATTTCTCAGGTTACTGTCATCAAAGCCCTTTCCAAACTCCAGTGTGAGTTGTTTGCTGAGATTTTTTAAAACGGCCTTTCCATAAGCAGCTTTAGCGTTTCCTCCCTGTTCATCTTCTACTATGAGTTTCCCCATCTCCCAATACATATTTAACAGGATAGCATTGTTGCTTCGGTAAGCAACTTTTTTAGCCTGTACAACAATATTTTTTATTGCTGAAAATAACTGTTGGTTGGTAGTATCAAGCTCAATCATTATAATAAAATTTTACAAGAGTCATTATTAATTTATAACCTCACTGTAATTTCTTTAGTTGCCAAATATTGCTTCAAATCTTTTATTTCAATTTCTTTGTAATGAAAAATACTTGCCGCAAGTGCTGCGTCGGCATTTGCATCTTCAAATACTTCTTTAAAATGCTCCATGGTTCCTGCACCGCCGGAGGCAATTACCGGTATTGGCAAAGCAGTAGATAGCGCTTTTGTTATATCCAGTGCAAAGCCATTTTTAGTGCCATCATTGTTCATGGAGGTTAGCAGTATTTCGCCTGCACCCAATGCTACAGCATGCTTTGCCCAATCAATTGTTTTTGTAGTTGTTTTTGTGCGACCACCGTTAAGGTATACGTACCATTCTCCATCTTCTTCCTTTTTTGTATCAATTGCCAATACAATACACTGGCTTCCAAATTGATTGCTGAGGTCATTTATTAAAGCTGGATTTTTAAAAGCTGCCGTGTTAACAGAAACTTTGTCTGCACCATTCTTCAACAGCAATGCCACATCATCAACCGAACTGATACCACCGCCAACGGTGAATGGGATATTGATATTTGCAGCTATTCTTTTAACCAGTTCCACCAGCGTTTTTCTATTTTCCACCGTTGCTGTAATATCCAAAAATACCAGTTCATCTGCACCTTGCTGAGAATACAAGATTGCAAGTTCTACCGGGTCACCGGCATCACGGATACTTTTAAAGTTGATACCTTTTACAGTTCGACCGTCTTTAATATCAAGGCAGGGTATAATTCTTTTTGTGAGCAAGTTTATTTAATTGATAATTGATTAATTGATAGTTGATAATTGTTTAATTGATAGTTGACAATTAATTAATTGATAGTTGATAGTTGATGATTATTTAATTGATAATTGACAATTATTTAATTAATAGTTGATAATTCCTGTAAAGTAATTTGCTCCTCATAAATAGCTTTGCCAACAATAGCCGCCGTACAACCTATTGTTTTTAACTGATGTAGATCTTCCATGCTTGTTACACCACCACTGGCAATTAAACTTATCTCCGGATGCTCTGCTATAATTCTTTTATACAACTCAAAGGACGGGCCTTGCATAGCGCCATCTTTTGAAATATCTGTACAAAAAATATTGGTAACTCCCAGGCTTATCATCTTTCCGATGAATGTAAAAATATTTACACCCCCATCTTCGAGCCAGCCACTTATTTTAATTTTTTCATCCAACACATCGGCTCCAATTAAAAACTTATTGGCACCAAATTCCATCAGCCACTCCTCTAATATTTCGGGATGCTTTACTGCAAGGCTCCCGATTGTGGCAATTGCAGCACCTGCATTAAAAACACTTTCTATGTCGTTAATCTTTTTAATACCACCACCAAAATCAATAACCAGTTTTGTTTGTGCCGCAACAGCTTCCAGCACTTTCAAGTTAACAATAGTGCCTGCCTTTGCGCCATCCAAATCCACCATGTGTAATCTGGTGATACCTGCATCTTCAAATTGTTTTGCTATCTCTACAGGATTATCATTGTAAATTTTTTGCAGTGCATAATCACCATTGGTAAGCCGTACACACTTTCCGTTAATGATGTCAATTGCAGGAATAATTGTCATGATAAATTGATAAAGTTTTTTAAAATTGTTTCCCCAACTAATCCGGATTTCTCCGGGTGAAATTGTACTGCATAAAAATTTTCTTTTTGCAGCGACGCACTAAATGGAACGATGTAATCCGTTGTTGCAACAGTATCGTTTCCTAATGCCGTATAATAACTATGCACCGAATACACAAAATCATTTTCCGTTAATCCCTTAAATAATATTGATTTTAAATTATAGATACTGTTCCAGCCAACATGCGGCACTTTAAATACCTGGCTTACCGGTGGAACAAATAATTTCACCTCTTCCTTAAAAATTCCC
>JAYTTM010000090.1:0-2600 GCA_043745055.1 Chitinophagaceae bacterium
ATTCCAAAACAGTTTATTTAAGTGGAGGTGATAACGGTGCAGTAATTGTGTATGATATTGAACAGATGAAACGCCTGGATTCAATATCCTTAAATGGCAAAATAAATGATAGTGAATTTGATGATAGTTTTACATCAGACCTATTGCTCAACGGCGATGAATTATTGGTTTTAGACAGGGGCAATTTTCGCCTGGTTCGTTACCAGTTGAGCAGTAAAAAAATCACTGCTTCTATACCAGTAGGCCGTCAACCTTTTGGCTTGGCATTAAGTGTAGACAAACAAATGGTTTTTGTGGCCAACGTTGGAATGTATGCTTATCCTTTGATTGATGGAATTACAATGATGAATTTTAATTCAATGCTGATATCACATCATCCATACGGCAACAACACCAAAGAATCTATTGAAGGAACGGTAATAGAAGGCAAAAAAATACCAGGCCTTGGCAGCCCTAACACACCCGAAGCCATGAGTGTATTTACGGTTAATTTAAAAACAAATAAAGTAGTTGATAAATTTAAAACTGGTTACCAGATTGGCGAAATGATTGAAGATGCAGAAGTGGTTGGCGGAGCCAGTCCAAACTCAATTGCGGCTGGTAAAAAATATGCGTATGTTACCAATGCCACCAACGATAATATTTCTATAATCGATTTCAAAAATCATAGGTTACTTGGGCACATACAAATTAAGGTTGATAAGCGGATAGATAAATTTCGGGGACTGCTTCCTTTTGGTATAACGCTGAGCAAAGATGAGCAAACTTTATATGTAGCTTTATTAGGCTTTAATGCAGTTGCGGTAATTGATGTTGCAACAAAAACTACCAAAGGTTTAATTCCCACCGGATGGGGACCAACAAGGGTAAAACTATCTGCAAATGAAAAAGAAATGTATGTAATCAGTTGCAGAGGCCTTGGTGCAGGCCCCAATGGTGGTGTAGGTTTTATAGCACCTCCACAAGGAACCTATATTGGCGATATACAGCTAGGCAGTTTTCAAAAAATTAACATCCCGAATGCAAAGGAATTAGCCGTCTATACCAAACAAACAATTGCCAATACTTTTGAATCAGTAGTAATAAAAAACAGTGACAATAATCCGTTACCGGCACTACCCGGAATAAGCAAAACTCCTATAAAATATGTGGTTTACATTACCAAAGAAAACAGAACTTATGATGAAATATTTGGCCAGTTAAAAAATGCAAATGGCGATAGTACACTGGCAAAATTTGGTGTTGATTGTGCATACACTTTACCCGATTCACTACAGGCGCAATTTAAAAACATTAGAGTAACTCCCAACCACCACAAGGCAGCAAAACAATTTGCCTTCAGCGATAATTTTTACTGCGATAGTGATGCCTCTATTCATGGTCATCATTGGATGATGGGCGTAATACCCAATGAATGGGTGGAAGCCAATTCGGATGTAGACAAAACAGCTAAGTATTTTTCCAAAGCTCCGGGCAGAAGATTTCCTGGCAGCACTGGCAGCATGGATCCCGAAGACTATGCAGAAACTGGTGGCTTGTGGGAAGCACTGGAAAGAAAAAAAGTATCGTTTTATAATTTTGGCGAAGCCAACGAAACTGCTCATGTAAGAGAAGAATGGTACGACACTGCAACCGGTGCCGGACATGGCGTAATGGTGCCTATGCAGAAGGCATTGTACAGCAGAACAAGTCATAATTATGCAGGGTTTAACATGAACATTCCGGACCAGTTCCGGATGAATCAGTTTGAAGATGAATTCACTAAAATGTGGATCAACGGAAAACAAAAAATGCCTTCTTTATTAACCATGCAGGTGCCCAACGATCATGGTGCTGGCGTACGGCCGGAAGATGGTTATCCATATCGTAGTTCTTTTATGGCCGACAATGATTTAGCCGTTGGCAGAATATTACATTTTCTTTCAAGAACCAGGTATTGGAAAAATATGCTGGTTATTATTACAGAAGATGACCCCCAGGGTGGTGTTGACCATGTGGATGCACACCGCAGTATTTTAATGATGGTCGGGCCGTATGTAAAGCCTGGCTACGTAAGCCATACCCATGCTAACTTCGGTGCAATATTAAAAACAATTTACAATATACTGGGCGTACCTTATGTAAACCAGTATGATGTTACCGCTTCGTTATTACAGGATTTCTTTACTGATAAACCTAACTTTACCCCCTATACATTAGAGCAGCACGACCCAAGGGTTTTTGATGCAGACAAGGCAATGAAAAAATACCACCGCAGCATTGACTGGCGTAAAATTTTACAAGGGCCTGCAATGGATAATGAACATGAAATAAGAAAAGAATTTAAAAAATAAATTAAATAACCGATATATGGATAAGATTTTTAAATTAATTGTTGGATTATTACTGGTACTGCCGCAATTTATATTGGCGCAGAAGAATGTAAATAAAAAAGTGCTACTGCCAAACGGATGGAGCCTCTCCCCTGCCGGCCGTTCATTACCGTTGGGAGACCTTCCTCTTAACATTGCTGTTTCGCCATCTAAAAAATTAATGGCTGTAACCAACAACGGACAGAGTACGCAAACCATACAACTTATCAATCCTGTAACAGAAAAAAT
>JAYTTM010000091.1:0-2599 GCA_043745055.1 Chitinophagaceae bacterium
GGGCTGATGCCGATATACTCAAGCGATAAACCCAGTATTAAAGAAATGGCAATGATGCTGTAGAACGGCCTTGCTTCATTGAACTTATGATCGAGGCCTTCCTTCCAGCCAAATGCTTCACAAAACATATAGGACAGGGCACCGCTTAAAACGGGTATGGCCAGCAAGCCGGTTCCAATAACACCCAATGCAAAAAGCAAATAGGCAGATTGGCCTGCCAGCGGTTTCAATGCCTGCGCCGCCTGCTCCACGGTATCAATCTGGTGAATGCCCCCATTGAATAAAACGGTTCCGGTTGCAAGGATGATAAACCACATCACAATGTTTGAAAATAACATCCCGAAATCAACATCCTGTTTCATGTCTTTCATGATTCGTTTATTGATAACGAAATTTATTTTTCTTCTCTTTGATTTTTCCACTTCCATGGTAGCCTGCCAAAAGAAAAGATACGGAGAAATGGTGGTGCCGAGTATGCCCACGAGGATACCGATAAAGTTCTTATTAAATTTTATAGTAGGTATTACAGTGGCTTTTAGAATTTGTTCCCAATGCTGTTTTTCTAAAAATGGAACAATGAAATATAGTACCAGCACAATGCACAGGTATTTTAAAATAGCTGCAATTTTTTCGTAGGGAAAATAAATGATAGCGATGAGAATAATGATGGTGAATACAATGCTGAAAAAATGGGGATGAACAGCAGGGAATAATAAATTACCAACGGCACCCATCCCCGCAATATCTGCCCCAATATTTAAAACAATGGCCGGAAAACTAAACAGCAGCATCAGGTATAAAACAGGTTTTGAATAATGTTCTTTCAATGTTCCCATTAATCCTTTTTGCGTTACCAATCCAATTCTTGCACACATTTCCTGTATGGCCGCCATTAACGGGAACGTAAGCAACGCTGTCCACAATGTACCCAATCCATAAGCAGCACCTGCCTGCGAATAAGTGGCAATACCCGAAGGATCATCATCACTGGCGCCGGTAATCAATCCGGGCCCCAGTTTTTTCCAGAAACGGACGATTTTATAGACTGTATTTTTCGGTCGTTCCATCTTTAATTATTTTAAATCAATGCCCAAACATAATCTCTTATTTCGTTTATCCTAAGTTAAGCGCACTGCATAGGTTGATTAAGTGAATGTATTTGAATCCATTTTCATTTAAACTAAAGGTGCCAAAATATTAGGGGTACAACTACAACTGCTATCAGTACAAATTCTTCAATCGCCATCAATGTCATCCTTTTTAACTAATTATTTTTTTCTCATTTCCATTCGGGCTTACTAATTTTTTTTCTTCTCTCTTCCATACCCTTAAAAGGATTAAAACAGTATCCATTTTTTGAACCCCGGAGCTGATTTTTTTAATTTAATTGCATTGGTAAGTACAATTTTGATTATAAATTCTTTTTTGGTTAAATGTTTTATAATCACTGCTGCAAACCTTTATTAATGAGAAACAGCATACCAACTTACTTATTTATCCCTTGCCTTGTAAAACATGTATTTACAATTACAAGCAGCCTAAAACAGAATACTGGAAAACCACTTTTTGTATTAAAAATCTTTTTTTGTTGGCGAAATTATTTCGTTTATACATTGCCTGAAGCTAGCAATCGCCATATGGGCAATAGCTGTCAGTAAAGGTTAAATATAAAAGGGCATATAAATGAATTGATCGGGTGCATTTAAAATTGTCGCAAGGGTTGTCAACCTTTCAAAAGCCTGCTTCAACTTAAGAACACTTTTATGAAGGTTGACAACCCTTTAATACACTGTGACAATTTTAAATGCACCCGACTTATTTGATGACAGAAATATCAGCACTAAAGTTGTAATTTGTATATAAAAAATGCGTAAAAAAATTAGTTCAGCATCTCCATGGGAAGATATAGTTGGTTATTCAAGGGCCATAAAAGTGGGTGATGTGATAGAAGTAGCCGGCACAACAGCTATTGATGGAGATTCCCTAGTTGGTAAAGATGATTTGTATGCACAAACAGTATTCATCATCGGGAAAATTGAGAAAGTACTGGTTGAACTAGGTAGTTCGCTGAATGATGTAGTACGCACAAGAATGTTTGTAACCAATATTGCAAATTGGGAAATGGCAGGAAAAGCACATGGTGAATTTTTTAAAACCATCCGGCCGGTTACATCCATGGTGGAAGTTAGCAGGTTGATTAATGAAGATTTGTTAATTGAGATTGAAGCAACTGCTATAATAAATTTATAATTATCTATTGCGTGCATATAATAAAAAATTGTAGTACTTTTTAAAGCATTTTTGCCACCAATTCTTTCAATACTTTATACGCAACCATTGCAGTAATGTTATTGATGTCTCTCACAGGATTGTATTCTACAATATCTGCACCCACAATTTTTGCTTGTATTGATTGAATGATTGTAAGTAACTCTCTGGTAGAAATTCCTCCCGGCTCATGATGAGATACGCCCGGTGCAAACGCCGGATCCAATACATCCAAATCAACAGAAATGTACAATGGACTTTGTAGTTTTTCAATAAATGAATAGTTGAAATTATTCATCTCTACCACTTGTACGCCATACCTTTTGGCCTG
>JAYTTM010000092.1:0-9596 GCA_043745055.1 Chitinophagaceae bacterium
CCGGTGGAACCACTGGCGAGGTATTACCACCTGTTGAATTTTTTGAACAAGAACAGGCAAACAATAATAAAACAATAATAAAGCAGCTGATAACCGATAAAATTTTATTTTTAGACATTGCTGATTTTTAGGATGTTGATTTTATAATAATTTAAACGAAGCCTCTTTAACATCCCGGCTATTGCCGCCGATGAATACTTTAAAATCACCTGGTTCGGCTACAAATTTTAAATCGCTGTTGTAAAACTTTAAGTCGTTTACATTGATAGTAAATGTTATATTTTTTGTTTCACCTGCCTTCAGTTCAATTTTTTGAAATCCTTTTAATTCTTTCACCGGCCTGGTGATGCTGCCCACCATATCACGAATATATAACTGCACCACTTCGTTTCCAGCTGTTTTACTTGTATTGGTAACTGTTACTGAGGCTGTTATATTTTGATTGGCCTTCATAGTTGCGCTATTAAGTTTTACATCGCCATAGTTAAAAGTGCTGTAGCTTAAACCGTAACCAAAAGGATACACCGGGTCGTTACTTACATCCAAATAATTACTCCGGAATTTTCGAAACCATTTACCATCACCCAATGGACGGCCAGTATTTTTATGGTTATAGTAAATAGGTACTTGTCCAACATTTTGAGGAAAGGTGGTACTCAGTTTCCCGGATGGATTTACATCCCCAAACAATACATCTGCAATAGCATTGCCGGCTTCGCTGCCGCCAAACCACACATCCAATATTGCAGGCACATTTTCACTTTCCCACTTTATTGCCAACGGCCTTCCGTTAAATAATACCAGCACTAATGGCTTACCAGTTTTTACCAATGCCATCAATAAATCTTTTTGCGACTGTGGAATTTCTATGTTACTGCGACTGCTGCATTCTCCACTCATTTCTGCAGATTCTCCCAAAGCTGCTACTATTACATCGCTACTGTTGGCCAATGCTACTGCTTCATCAATAATTTGCTGTGCAGGCCTTCTGTCCCGGTGAAATGATTTTCCAAACATTCCGGCTCTTTCTTCAAATGCACTGTCTGCATCAAGATTGGCGCCAAGGGCTGTAACAATTTTTGCATTATTACCTACTGCATTTTTTAATCCTTCGAAAACAGAAATACCTTTCTCAAAATTGGCTGCCACACTCCAGGTGCCAAACATGTTTTCTTTATTATCTGCCAATGGACCAATCAATGCGATGGTGCCTGATTTTCTTAATGGCAATACAGCACTACTACCCCCAACGGAGGCGTTATTTTTTAGTAACACAAAACTTTGTGCGGCAATGGCTCTTGCTTCTTTGCGATTGGCATCAGTAAAAACTTCCGTCTTTGCCCTTTGCTCATTGCAATAGCGATAAGGGTCATCAAACAAACCGAGTTTATATTTTGCTTCCAGTATTCTTTTGCAGGCTGCATCAATTTGTGCTACAGATACTTTTCCTTCCTGTATAGATTTTTTAAGCGTTAATAAAAATCCCTCTCCAACCATATCCATATCAATCCCTGCATTCATCGCCAATGAAGAAACTTTTTTTAAATCCCCCATGCCATGGTCAATCATTTCGTTGATGCCGGTGTAATCTGTAACAACAAATCCTTTAAAGCCCCACTGCTTACGTAATACCTCTGTCATTAAAAATTTACTTGCCGTGGCCGGAATACCATCCACTTCATTAAAGGATGCCATCATACTTCCTGCGCCTGCTTCTACGGCAGCTTTGTAGGGCGGCAGGTATTCATTGTACATTCTTAACCGGCTCATATCGGTGGTGTTGTAATCCCTTCCTGCTTCTGCTGCACCATACATGGCATAATGTTTTACGCAAGAAAGGATGGTATTATTTTTTGATAAATCATTTCCCTGGTAACCATGTACCATAGCTTTGGCAATCTGGCTGCCAAGATAAGTATCTTCTCCATTGCCTTCCGCAACACGCCCCCAGCGTGGGTCTCGGGCAATATCCACCATCGGGCTAAATGTCCAGTTAATGCCATCAGCACTTGCTTCCTGTGCTGCTATTTGTGCACTGCGTTCAATGGCTTTCATATCCCAGCTGCAACTCAATCCCAACGGAATTGGAAACACTGTTTCGTATCCGTGTATTACATCCATACCAAAAATCATTGGAATTTTTAAGCGGCTTTCTTCTACCGCTACTTTTTGTACTGCTTTTATTTTAGCTACAGCTTTAATGTTGAATAAGCCGCCTACATTTCCTTGCCTGATTTTTTTTCCTATGTCGGAGTTGGATGCCTGGCCGGTAACAATATCTCCGGATACAGGTAAATTTAATTGTCCAATTTTTTCATCAAGGGTCATTTTCTTCATCAATGCATCAATGAAGGGTTTCATTTTTTTATCTGCCGGTTTTAGAACAGTTGTATTTTGCCCATATACCAGTTGGCTAACTGTAAATACTGCAATTAATAACAGTGTTGATTTCATGTTTTTGTTTTTTATTGTGTATACTAATTTTTATTTAAAATTATCACGTTTCCACCGCCTTGTGATAAAGCAATTTTTAAATGCATGGAATTATCTACCGGTTTTATTTCTTTTATAAGAAGATTGGCATTTACATTTACATCTGCAGCATCGCCATAAACTGTAGCAGTGTATTTTCCTGCCGGTAAAAATTTTAAATTAATTTCCAGCTTGCGGCTATCATGATTGGTGATGGTTCCAATATACCAGTCATTTCCTTTACGCCTTGCAATGGAAACATATTCATCCACTTTTGCAGCAGGCACTAGGGTTTCATCCCAGGTGGTTGGCATGTGCTGCAAAACTTCAAAGCCGGGCTGGCCAATATATGCATCTGGATAATCACATACCATACCCTGGTAATTTTCCAACACTACATACATTGCCAGCATATGGCAACGGGTACCCATTACAAAAGGTTTTATACTTTGTACAATAAAATCTTTAGTGTTTGCTGCATGGAAACCGCCCAGGTGGTAATCGGTAGAGCCTGCCAGCATTCTTGTAAAAACAATATTTAAATCTGCATCGGGCGTTACCAAATTATTCCATTTATCACATTCATAATTTAATGTACCTTCTCTTGTAAATTCGTTGGGATAAGTTCTTGCTGTACCGGTTGGTTTGTATGCCCCATGAAACTGAATGTGCAGGTGATGCGCTGAAGCTTTCTGTAATATTTCTGTTTGAATGTTTACCATTTCCTGGTCATCCCGATCCATAAAATCTACCATCATTCCACTTAGCCCCCATTGCTCAAACAAAGCAAAAGCAGTATCCAGTTTTGGATATAAAGCCTTCCAGTGTACCCATACCCTTACCCCTACATTTTTAGATTTTGCATAATCACAAACCTGTTTCATATCCAATCCTGCAACAGGTTTTGTAACATCTACCTGCTTACCCGGCTGATAACCTTCGCCATCATTCGTATACCATTCGTGGCCACCATATTCCACCACGGTGTGATACTTTATGTTGTTGTTGGCGCAAAAATCAATATAGTATTTATTGGTTTCAAAATTATTACCGCCTTTAACTGAATTGGGAATTACTGTTCCGTTCCACCAGGGAAAAGTGGTGGTGCCGGTTTTTATCCATCCTGTTTCTTTGATTGCACATTCGGGGCTTAGGCTTGTAAGAATATTTGATTCTATCAATGTGCCGATACGATCTCCAATCAGCATAACCCGCCAGGGACTTGGGTGAGGCAAATTCGCTTTTACTTTTATGCCTCCTTTCCCTACAGTGGTGGGTAATGGTGATAACTGGCTTGTAAGAATTCCCTTCCGTTTTACTAAATACATTCCTGCATAATCCAACAATGCAGCTTCTGTAATTGCCATGAAAATATTATTTGGAAACTGGAACAGTGCAGGCATGTCCATTAAAGTATCGTTTTGGATACTGTTGATTTCTGCAGTAGTATACAATCCTTCGTGCGATGAAGTAAAGCTGGGAAGCAATAATACTTTTGCAACAGGATTACCTGTAAGGTTAAATTGGGTGGTTTCATCCAACAAAGTAAAATCTTTTTTGCCTGTTTGTAATGGAAATACATAGCGAAAAGCTACCCCGTCATTAAATAGTTTTACTTCAACATTTACCTTACTATTTATTCCCTGTAAATAGAAAATAGCTTTTTTGTATGGATGATTTACATCGGATGTTTTACCAACAATTAGCTGGTAATTTTCTACAGCAGCAGACATTTCTGGAGCTTGTATCATGCTGCATTTTTGCAAAGGTTTTCCATCATCTAAAATAATACCGAGCTGTGAATTTTGAATTAAATGTTGTTTTTTATATGCAACTGTATATTGTGGTTTACCGTTGCTAATCTGTAGTGAAAAAACAATGCTGCCATCCGGCGATGCAAGCAAAATTTTTTTCTGCGCCTGCATACTGTCGCAGCTTAACAGACAAATTAGAATTGCAAGTATCTTCATTTTAAAATTTTTATTTAACAAGGTAAGGTTGAATTATTTTTTGCCAGATATGGTATCCTTTGGCATTGATATGCAAACTATCTTCCAGAAAAATATCACTCATTACTGATGCGTCTTTTTTAAACATAGGAAGATATACATCAATAAAAGCAGTTTTATTTTTTGTACTGAGATAATTTTTAATTATTGTATTTGCTTTTTCTATTTTAGGCCATAAGCTCCTGCGACTTGGACTTGGCTTAATAGAAACAAATGCCAAAGCAACAGACGGATCATTTTTTCTGATAATTTTAAATAATTGTTTAAAGCGCTTAAATACCAATTGAGCAGTAACAGTATCTGATGAAGCCAGATCATTTTCACCACAATAGATGACGATTTGCTTTGCCTTGTAAGGTAATATTACTTCATTGGCATAACGGATTACATCGGGCAAAGTAGACCCACCAAAACCACGGTTAATGATGGTGTTTTTTGGGAAATAAGCCTGTACATCTTTCCATTTTGTAAAAGAAGAACTACCCACAAAAAGGATAGCATGCTTTGGGGGAAAGCTTACACTATCCTGTTTTGTAAAGGCGTGGATTTCTTTATAAAAAGGAAGTGTTGTATCCTGTGCAAACAAAATGTTACATGAAAGCAGAAAAATTGTTATGGCTTTTATTTTTTTCATTTTTTTCATTTTTTTGAGCCCTGAAAGGGCGACAAATATTTCAGCGTAGGGCATCGCCCTATGCTGTACATCAGCATTACATTCTATACGTTCATACACATACATGGTGCTGTGTACCGATGTTATGATGTGACGCCCTTTCAGGGCTAATCCCATACATACCTTTCGTCATATTCAGCATTATACTTCTTTAAAAAACCACGATATTCATCTTGAAAATTTTTCTTCTGATGATGCTCGTGCTGCCGTTCAATATAATTTATCACCAAATCTATTTCTGACGGATTTACTGCAAAAGCTCCATAACCATTTTGCCAATAGAACTGCTCGTAAGCTTTTCCCTTTTCTTTTATCCATTTAGAAGATCGCTTTTTTACTTCTTCCAGCAAATCCATCAATGCTATCTTCTTTGAGAGCAAACACAGAATATGTATATGGTCTTTGTAACCACCTACCTTTATGGGAATGCAATCCATTACGTTGCAAACACCTCCGAGATATGCATATAAAGCCGGTTCAATATTATCATCTATTAATGGCTGCCGGTACTTTGTGCTAAAAATAATATGGGTGCTTAGCCTTACTAATGATTGTCCCATTGGTGTTAATTTAATTTAATAAATTTTCAATTTTCAATTTTCAATGTGCTTCGCACATTACCATAGTGTTGCGCCTTTGCAGGGCTTTAATTCTAATCTACTTTTATAATATTTGTTCTTTCACTTACACCATTTTCATTTATTGATTCAATTGAATAGTAGTAAGTTTTTTGAGAATCCATTGCCTTCATCCAGTATTCATTGTTGGAATGAATCATAATACTGGTGTACAATTTATCCGGACTTGTACCATAATAAATATTGTAGGCAAAAGCATTGTCTACCGGGCTCCATTTAATAAAGGCACTCCGTTTGTCTTTTTCTGTACGCAACACAAAAAACGATTTAACAGTATCTGGTTTTAAACCGTTACCATTACCAAATACCCTGAAGCCACTAATTGCAAACTTGCCTGTTGGCATATGAATATTTTCCATTTTAATGAATCTTGCCTGCACCGATTGCGGTAGTTCTATATAGTCGTGCGGAACATCGGTTTTATTGTTACTCTTATCTATAAGTACATTCCATTTTTTCCCATCTACTGAATAATACAACTTGTATTGATGATACAGTCCGATAGTTTTTCCTAAAAAAATGGTATCCATTTCTTTGGGAAAGCTTACATCCTGATCGGCATAATTTATTTGCACCGCATTTACTGTTGATACATTTCCCAAATCAGTTTGTATCCATTCGCCTTTGTTATCGGTTGTGGCACTCCAGTATGTTTTTGCCAATTCGTCCACCGCATTATTGGCATGGTAGCCTCCTAATGTTGATGATACCTGCACGGGTTTGTTATAATTTAATAACATCCACACTGCCCCACTGCCCCCCAAAGGGGGGTTCTGAGAATCTGACAATTCATAATTACCCTTTAAGTTCGCAGAGTCAAAAGCCCCCCTTTGGGGGGTGGGGGGGCTTGGAATATAATGAGGATAATCTCCAAAAGTTGTATTACACCACATAACTCCATCAGCATCAAAACCTGCTGGCCATATTCCGAGCCTCCGTTCAAAAGTGTTTTTTACTGAAATTACTGTAGTTGATATATGCCAAAAGTTATTGTAGTTATCCTGAAAGGTTGCGCCATGCCCAGCACCCCGAACAAAACCTCCCAGCTTAATACTTAACGGATCTGACATTGCAGTAAAGGGCCCAAGCGGATGATCTCCTACCAGCAAGCCATCTGCATAACCGCTGAACTCGGTACCCGGTGCACCATATTGAAGATAATATTTTCCATTGTGTTTGGTCATGTGACTGCCTTCAATAAAAGGATCCAAAAAAGTATTGTCCATCTGTTCCCCAAAACGTTGCCAGCCAAAACGCCAGGGCTCCAGCAAATACATTTCTTTTCTTGTACCTATTGGTTGAAATGTTTTTCTATTCAACTCAATGCCATACATGGGAAATTTATTACTGCTGCCATTGTACATGTATAACTTTCCATCATCATCAGTAAAAAAGGTTGGATCCCAGCCGCCGATTGCAAATGAATCTACCAATGGTTTCCATTCATTTGCTTTGGGATTGGTGCTCATCCAGATAGTGAACTTGCTGGTGTAAGTTGAACCAAACACCAACATGGTATCGCCAATTATTCCTACTGCCGGTGCACAGAGTTCGTCGTATCCTTCGTTCCAGGGACGTAGGAATTTTTTTGAAATAAATTTCCAATTAAGCATATCGCTGCTCCACCAATAACCCCATTGGTTGGTGCTGAATAAATAATAATCGCCTTTGTAATTTACAATCACCGGGTCGGCGGTGGCCCGGTGCCTGCCCCATTCGCTGAAGTTGGGGATGGGTGAATAGCCGTAATCAATGTTGATAGGGTTGCAGTAGGTTTTCTGTTGGGAGATTGCCGCAAATGTTGCCAGTACAAACAATAAAATGATTAATGTTTTTTTATTACACATGCTATTTAGATAGTACCTTTTAATTACGGTTATTATCAGATATTGCCTTTTTTTAATTCACTTACCGCATGATCGACAGCTCTTGCTGTTAAAGCCATATAGGTAACAGAGGGGTTTTGACATGCGCTGCTTGCCATACAGGCGCCATCCGTAACAAATACATTCTTTGCTTCCCACACCTGATTCCATTCATTCAACACAGATGTTTTAGGATCTCTTCCCATTCTTGCTGTACCCATTTCATGAATACACAAACCCGGGTTTGCATGAGGATCGTCAAATGTGCTGATATTTTTGCAACCTGCTTTTTCCAGCATTTCAGCGCCACTGTTCATCATATCTTTTCGCATGGCCAGTTCGTTGCCTTTCCATTCGGCAGCAATATCAATAAGTGGTAAACCCCATTTATCTTTTTTGTCATTGCTTAATGTCATCCGGTTATCCGGGTGTGGCAATTGCTCTCCCCAGCCACCGATCCAGAAACCCCAGTCTCCCGGCTCTGTTAATTTTTCTTTCAGCGATTCTCCAATTCCTTCCAGGTCGTTTACACGGCCCCTGAAACCTCCTCCCTGGTAACCAAAGCCACGCAGGTAATCTTTTTGTTTGGTGGCATCGCTGATGTTACGGAATCGGGGAACATAAATACCATTGGCTCTGCGTCCATACACATATTTATCTTTGAAGCCATCGTAGGCAGCACTTGCACCAACATGATAGTGATGATCCATTAAATTTCTTCCCAACTGATCACTGCTATTACCAAGGCCCTGGGGTTGGGCATCTGATTTTGAATTCAGGAGAATAGCGGCAGTGCCAATGGTAGATGCATTTAGGAAAATAATTTTTGCATAAAACTCTTCAGTCTTCATGGTTTCTGCATCTATAATGCGGATGCCTTTTGCTTTCTTTGTTTCTTTATCATAGATCACATCCACTACAATAGAAAAAGGGCGCAGTGTAAGATTACCCGTTGCCCTGGCGGAGGGTAATGTAACACCGTTGCTGCTGAAGTAGCCGGTGAACGGACAGCCACGGTCACACATATTCCGGTACTGGCATGGGCCTCGTCCGTTAAGCCCTTTAGAAAGATTGGCCACCCGGCCAATAATCATTCTACGGCCATCGTTAAAATTAGTTTTGATACTTTCCGAAACATGTTTTTCCAACACATTCATTTCCATTGGTGGAAGAAAATCACCATCCGGCAATTGTGGTAATCCTTCGACTGACCCACTGATGCCCACATATTTTTCTACATAAGAATACCAGGGTGCAATGTCTTTATAACGGATGGGCCAATCTACCCCATGACCATCTTTTGAATTGGCGGCAAAATCTATATCACTCCAGCGGTAACATTGCCTGCCCCACATTAAGCTTCTTCCTCCCACATGGTAGCCACGTATCCAATCGTAAGGTTTTACCTGAGTGTATGGATGATCTAAATCGTTTACAAAAAAATGTTTATTGGTTTGATTACAAAAGCCACGTATCTGTACATGCTGTTCTTTACGCATCTGTTCTGTTATGGCTCCGTTGTGATCCAGTTCCCACGGTGCAAGGGTAGCAGTAGGGTAATCTTTTATATGCTCCACATTTCTGCCACGTTCCAACACTAATGTCTTCAATCCTTTTTCACATAATTCTTTTGCTGCCCAGCCACCACTTATGCCGGAGCCTACCACTATTGCGTCGTAAGTATTATGTGCTGTTGCTTTGTTATTAATGTTGGTTGAGTCGCCTGGCATAGTTGATTGTTTTAATTGTTCATAAATGTGCTACTAACATTCAATATTAAATAATTAATAACGCCTACTCTAAAATTTTTCAACAGGAGCAGGTTAGAAAACTACAAGTTCCCTTTTTTCATTTCTTCAATGGCATGATTTACCGCTCTTGCAGTAAATGCCATGTATAAAATAGATGGGCTTTGGCTACCGGTACTGGTCATGCAGGC
>JAYTTM010000093.1:0-2597 GCA_043745055.1 Chitinophagaceae bacterium
CGAAAAAAATATTCCCTACGACCTTGAAGTTCAGATTGTGACAGCTAAAGGCAATAATCGTTGGGTACGGATTATTGGTCAGGCCGAGTTTAGTGAGGGCAAATGCATAAAGAGATATGGCAGCTTTCAGGATATTGATGCAAGAAAAAAAGCGGAAATAGAAGTGCTAAAAGTTTATGAAGAAAAGAACATCATTTTGGAAAGTATTGGAGATGGTTTTTTTGCTGTAGATAAAAACTGGGTGGTAACCTACTGGAATAACCAGGCGGCCATAATGATGAATACGCCCAAAAATAAAATAATAGACCAGCATTTATGGAAAGTATTTGAACGCAGCATTGATTCAGCATCTTACAAAAAATATCATGAGGCCATTGAAACTAAACGGGTAATTCGTTTTGAAGATTATCATCTTTTAACAGGTAATTGGTTCGATATAAGTGCCTATCCTTCTGACAATGGATTGTCGGTGTTTTTTAAAGATATAACTGAACAAAAAAAATCGGAAGACGAACGGGGAAAAATAACTGCCGACCTGATACAGCGTAATAAAGATTTGGAGCAATTTTCTTATATCGTTTCTCACAACATGCGGGCGCCGGTAGCAAATATTATTGGCCTTTGTTATGTGCTTCAAAAAGATAATTTAACAGATGTTTTTAAAAGTAAAATCGTTAATGGACTTTTTACTTCAGTAACCATGCTGGATAATGTATTCAACGATTTAAACAATATTTTAAAAGTGCGGCAGGCAGTTAGTGAAATTAAACAGCAAGTGTGTTTCTCCAAACTGGTAAATAATATTTCTTTAAGCATTGAAAGTATTGTATACACCGAGAAGGCAGTTATCTCAGTTGATTTTTCAGCCGTGGATGAAATGTTCACCATCAAAACCTATTTGCACAGTATTTTTTACAACCTTATTTCCAACAGTTTAAAATACAGGCAGCCTGATATTTCACCAGTAATAAAAATCAGCAGCCAACGTTTAGATGGTAAGATTGTGCTGATTTTTAATGATAATGGTATGGGCATTGATCTTAAAAAAAATGGCCACCAGGTTTTTGGTTTATACAAACGCTTTCATACGGATATGGCAGAAGGAAAAGGGATGGGATTGTACATGGTAAAAACCGAGGTAGAGGCGCTGGGAGGAAAAATAAACATTACCAGTGAAGTAAATAAGGGAACTGAGTTTAAAATTGAATTTTGAAACATAAAAGATAATAATTGTTATGGAAACCCAGTTTCATTTTATGCTGGTTGACGATAATTCCGTCAATAATATGCTTTGCGGTATCTTCATTAATGAAGCAGTGAACGAACCAGTAATTAAAGATTTTACGGTACCGGAAAAAGGGCTTGACTACATATTACAGGAATATCCAGACAATAAAATTCCCACTATATTATTTCTCGATATCAATATGCCAACCATGTCTGGCTGGGAATTTTTGGAGAAATTTGAAAGTTTTGATGAGAAAATAAGGGATCAATTCAGGATATACATTATGTCGTCATCCATACATCCCGGCGACCGGAAAAAAGCCAATGACAACAAAAATGTAGTGGACTATATTGAAAAGCCCCTCTCTGAAGCAGCTGTGTTGTCGATATTAGAAGCGCAAAAGGATATGATTGCGTAAAAGCATGTGATAGAAATTGAGTCAGTCACCAATGCACTACAGGCGCAGGGCACCGTCCTTTGAACTTATGTTGCTAAGCAAATTGACTTGCAAGAATATAGTAGACTTCCGATTTTTAAAATCCATAAACAATTAATACCCTCCCGGAATATGAATTTGAAACAGGTGAAGAAAAACAGTACCGGTAAAAAGGCTTATCTACATTCTAAAAAAGTATGCCCATCACTCCGTTCTGATTCTTTCTGTTACTGACTTATTTTATTTGCACAGCCAGTTGTAGCAACCGTTAAAATAATAAATCATTGCACAGGTATTAAATATTCTTCAATAACAAAAATGGCTAACGTTCTTTTACATCAAAGTAAATAACAGTTGTACCTGCTTTGCCCTCATCACTTAATCCCTGGATAACAGCGGCGTACTTGCCCGGTAAATCCGAACTGTAAAAATTAGTTTGTACTTTACCGCTACTGCCGGTTATCACATCCGGCGACCAATAAAGCAGGCTCCGGAAATCCGGTTGCCGGCTTAGCAATTGCTCCTGTGTTTCAAATATAGGCGAATAAAACTCCCGTTTTAGTTGTAGTCCATCATAATCAATCACTACAGCATGAGGGTCTATTTCTAAACCGCCAATATCTCCTTTATAACTTGTTAAATTTATAATACCGTCAAAAATACTTGCACCCAGTAAATACTGTAGGGCCACCACTTCCAGTTTCCTCACCTTTAATGCATCAAAAAGCATCAGTTTATCAAAATTGAAAACAGGCACAGCATCTAATAAAACCAACGGTCTTCCATCCAGCACTTTTTGAGTGGAACGATCAAACACTGTCAAATTAAATTTACCAGCACGCCGCTTTACCAGCACTGCCGGTACGTATTCCCTTAATACTTCTTCCACGGTAGTAAACCTTACATAGTTATCTAATAAATATATTTCATCGG
>JAYTTM010000094.1:0-9510 GCA_043745055.1 Chitinophagaceae bacterium
GGGTATATGGGTGTGATAAAATTCCATTTATGAAACAGGTGTTTTTAAAAAACTGCTCAGTGGAATTTGAAGAAGTTTTTGCAAAAAGTTTTCCTGCAATTAACTATGCTGCATGCGAAAATGAAGCAGCTGTTTTTGAACAGGCAGGCCTTCGTTTTATTCCGGCATTTCAAAGAGAAAACGAAAGTATAATTGAATTTGCCAAACGCAATGAGTTGCCGGCTTTGCTTCAGGTGTCGGATATTAAAGGCATCATTCATTGCCATAGCAACTGGAGTGATGGCAATAACACAATTGAACAAATGGCGACTGCTGCTATTGCAAAAGGGTTAGAATATCTTGTTATAAGTGATCATAGTAAAAGTGCTTTTTACGCAAAAGGTCTTAATGAAGAAAGGATACAGCAACAGCACCTCTATGTAGATGAGCTGAATAAAAAGCTGGCACCGTTTAAAATTTTTAAAAGTATTGAAAGTGATATCCTCAATGATGGTAGCCTCGATTACAGCAATGCCATATTATCTACTTTTGATCTTGTTATTGCCTCTGTTCATTCAAATTTAAAAATGCCGCAGGAAAGGGCTATGATGCGCCTGATGAATGCTATTGAGAATCCTTATACCACCATTCTTGGTCATATGACGGGAAGACTGCTCTTAAGCCGCAAGGGCTATCCTGTTGACCATAAAAAAATTATTGATGCATGTGCTGCTAATAATGTAGTAATAGAGCTGAATGCCCACCCTAGCCGCTTAGACATTGACTGGCGACATATTGACTATGCGCTGGAGAAAAACGTTTTACTATCCATCGATCCGGATGCACATTCTATAGATGGGTTTGATGATGTTAGATATGGTATTTTGGTTGCACAAAAAGCCATGCTGTCGAAGGAGCAAAATCTTAGCAGTTTTAGTTTAAAGGAGTTGGAATTATATTTGGCTAAGAAGAAAGTTAAAAATTGATTGTCGGTTTTTCAGCACTAATGGTTGACGTAATATTTGTATCGCTTCTACTTGATATAAGCCTTTTATTAATTTTTTCATTCCAATAATGTTGCCTGTCTTTTATTATTCCATTGTGTGTTTCACCATCGTAAGCTTGCTGTAAATCTTCCATATTTTTTGCTGATTGATTGTATAATTTTTCTATTAATTTATTGTAGTTGTCAATTGTAAATATAGCGGCTTTTAATTGCTGCATAAATTCTATAGCACCCAAATAGCTGATATTGAAATGTTGTTGCTCATGCTGCAGTATATACTCATTTTTGCCTGCAGGTTTCATCCAGGACATTTGCTTGTTAAGACTGCAGTAAACTTTAATAATTAAAGTGGCTTTACCTTCTGCATTTTTAAAGCCTGCTTTAAATGCAAAACCAGATGATGTGATGGCTACCGCCGATGAGTTAATATCTGTATTACCTGCAAATGCTGCTATGGTTAGTAATTCTCCGGGATTGTAAAATATAAGTTTACCAGTTGGGTTTGGAATAGCTACAGTGTATTCAATATTTACGGTAACAGGCTGAGCAAGCACTGTTGTAAAAGTTGTACATAGAAAAGAGAACAGGAATAAATATTTCATCCGGATTTTATTAGCAGATAAAACAACTGAAAAAAAATCAAATAAAGTGAGAGTTGCCCTTAGATTATATATTATTTAACGGAGCAAATGCCTGTAACTATGTTTCTACATAATTCAAATCTTTACCAAATGTTTCCTCGGTAAAATAAACTGCAGTTCCGCTAATAACCATTATGATTATTCCGGTAATCCATCCGGCAGTAACATAATCCGTTACATTTTGTAGCCCGTTAAACAATAATAACATTAATGGCAAAGCCCCTCTTACCATGTTCGGGATAGTTGTGGCTGCTGTAGCCCGCAGGTTGGTGCCAAACTGTTCTGCGGCCATGGTTACAAATATGGCCCAAAAACCAGTGGCAAAGCCTAATGCAGCACAAATTATATACATTCCTGCTGCTGTTCCATTGTGTTGTGTAAAATAAAATATTATGGCAATTGCTGTAAAAATGTAAAAAATATAAAGCGCTTTTTTTCTGCTCCTCAGCCATTGACTAACGAAACCAACCAGCAAATCAGCAACGGATATACTCACATAAGCCAGCATAGTAGATTTCTTAGGCAGCACCTCTTCTGTAATACCTAATTCTGATGCAAAATTATTAGAGAAGGCAATGAGGATACCGATTACATACCAGGTTGGCAAGCCTATCAGAATGGCCAGCATGTATTTTTTAAAACGTTGGCGGTTGGTAAAAAACATAAAGAAATTACCTCTTGCTACCTGCTGTAGCTTAACCTGGGTAAACATGCCGCTTTCAAAAACAGATATGCGTAACAGCAACAAACAAAAGCCCAAACCACCGCCAATGAAGTAACAGATACGCCAGCTGAAATTTAATGAGATAAAATAAGCTGCTACAGCACCTGTTAATCCTAAACCGGCTACCAGTGAAGTACTCATTCCTCTTTTTTCTTTACTAATCAATTCTGTAACGAGTGTAATACCTGCACCCAGTTCACCTGCCAAACCCACGCCTGCAACAAAACGTACCATTGCATACTGGTTAGTAGTTTGTACAAAGCCATTCAGGATGTTTGCTAGTGAATACAAGATGATAGAACCAAAGAGTACACTCAACCTGCCTTTTTTATCTCCCATTATACCCCAGATAATTCCGCCAATAAGCAACCCGATCATTTGAATACTAATTATAAATTCTCCAGCCGATTTAATCATGGCTTTATCAAGGCCTAAATCTTTAAGACTATCAACTCTTACTATATTAAACAATAGTAAATCGTAGATGTCAACAAAGTAACCTAAAGCAGCAACTAAAACTGTAAAGTTAAAAATAGAATTGGATGGTTTTTGCATGAAATGATTATGGCGTGTTGGTCGTTTTTTTCTTAGAGAAAAAAAGTTTAATAATTACAGGAGCAGTGGTAATAAGAACGATGCCAATAACAATGAGTTCAAGATGTTTTTTTAAATCGAAATTAAATTGGCTCTCAAATAATTTTTGCAGGTAATGACCGGCAAACAACATGGAGAAAACCCAGGCAATACTTCCAACAACATTATAGTAGGTAAACTTCTTTTTGTCCATACCTACAATACCAGCTACAATTGGCGCAAACGTACGAACGATTGGCAGAAATCTTGCCATTATGATAGCGGCACCTCCGTGCTTATCATAAAAATCTTTAGCCTGAAATAAATATTTCTTCTTAAAAAAGAAAGTGTCTTTTCTTTCAAATAGAAAGGGACCACTTTTTCTTCCAAACCAATATCCAATAAAATTACCTAGTATCCCGGCCAAAGAAATTACAACGCTTAATACCAACAAGTTTAAAAACGTATTGCCTGTATCAACCCCCAGACCGGTTTTTACTAACTCATTGCTGAAAATACCAGTTACAAAAAGTAAGGAGTCGCCTGGTAAAAAAAAGCCTGCAAACAAACCTGTTTCAGCAAAAATGGCAAATACAATAAACCATAAGCCGCCGTTTTCGATATACCATTGCGGTTGTAATAATTGTGTCCAGTGAAAATCTAACAGAATAAAATAATGCATCTTTAAATTTGAGTTTAGAAGGATTGAACAATCATTCAATTATTTTAATCCTTATTTTATCAGGTATAATGATTTTAAATTTTGCCGAAAATACTAAGTATGTATTTAAAACAAACAACCATTTAGCTTTTCAATAATTTCAAAGTTGTGCTTTATTAATATGTAGGAACATTACTTTCCTTAAATTCATTTTTGATCCGGTAAAATTAAAGCTTATGACCGTCTCCCAATTCACCTTCCCATTTGCTTACCACTGCTGTTGCAATACTGTTACCTACTACATTGGTAGCGCTCCTACCCATATCCAGTAAAGGATCTATACCTAATAATAAAGCAATACCGGCCTCCGGAATATTAAAGGTAGCCAAAGTGCCTGCAATTACTACCAGCGAAGCTCTTGGTACACCTGCAATGCCTTTGCTGGTAAGCATTAGCACCAACAACATAGTTATTTGTGTAGGTAAGGCAATGTGCATGCCATAGCTCTGTGCTATAAACAAAGAAGCAAAGGTCATGTACATCATACTGCCATCAAGGTTAAAAGAATAACCAAGTGGTAATACAAAACTTACAATCTTGTCTTTACAACCAAAGCGTTCCAGTTCCAGCATTGTTTTTGGAAATGCCGCTTCGCTGCTGGAAGTACTAAAGGCTATTAATATTGGCTCCTTCATTCGTTTTATTAAATGGAATACCCGTTTTTTTATAAATAAAAAACCAATCAGAATTAAGCAAATCCACAATATAAATAAACCAAAATAAAACTCACCAATAAAAATAGAATAGGTTTTTAATATGCCAATACCCTGCTTGGCAATGATGGCAGACATGGCACCAAACACAGCCACTGGCGCAAAGTTCATTACATAGCCAGTTACCTTCAATATTATATGAGCAATTGCATCCAGTGCTTTAACTACCGGATGTGCAATTTCCCCCAACGCAGCAGCGGCCACCCCAAAGAATAAGGCAAAAACTACTATTTGTAAAATTTCATTTTTGGCCATTGCGTCAATAACACTTGCAGGAAACACATGGTAAAAAAAATCCTTAATAGTAAGAGCTGCTTTGTCGATGCCGGTATTAACATTGGCATCAGGCAAAGTGAGATTCATAGCCCTGCCTGGTTCAAATAAATTTACCAATAACATACCAAGCAGTAAGCTCAATAAAGAGGCGCTTATAAACCAAAGCAAAGTTTTACCGCCAATACGGCCTACCGAATTAATGTCGCCTAATTTAGCCACTCCCACTACTAATGTTGTAAATACAAGGGGTGCTACAATCATTTTTATCAATCTTAAAAAAATATCCGCCAGTATGGTAAACCAATCCAGTTTTTTATCTCTGTCTTTTAATACTACATTTTTTTGAAGGGCTATAAAATCATATTCTTTTTGCAACTCTTTGTAAACAGGAGAGATGGTATCCGTTTGGGCCGTTAACAATGAATTTATCACTTTTAATGAATCTGTTAACTGTTTAATGGTTGCTAAAACAGCTGTTTCATCATCGGTATTTAAAAGCGTTTGTTCTGCTTTCTTTTTTTGACTGCTGATAGCAATTTTTTGTTGTTGTAGTATTGCAAATTGAGTACTGTCTTTTGCTGTATTGTATGGTTTCATTTGCAAAGAGAGATGCTTCAGCTGCATTTCTGCATTGGCAATTTTGTTATTATCTTCTCCAACATAATATTTATTAAGCATAAACCCGGTAACAATGCCCAGCAACAATGCTATTCCAATATAAAGGGTTAAATTATTTTTTTTTGCAGGCTTATGGTCATTCATTTTTTACAGTTGAATTTTTCTGGCAATTATTGGGTTCAGTTGAAAATATATTTCAGCTCACTATTAATTTTGCAATATAATATTTAATAGCTGTTATAAACTGAAGTGCTTTAAAAAAGGGTGCATTTCTAATCATTCATCCTGATTTATAACCTCTTTTAAGATCCTTTAATTGTCTATAAATTTTTCCAAAAGGTTGTTATCCATAATTTTAATGTACGCTAAAATTTAATTGCACCTGTAAAAAAGAGAGGATGGTTGGGTTATTAAAATTTATTGCTTATTTTTCCAATTCATTATTCATAAAAACCAACTAACTGTATGAGTTTATTTGTAAAAAAGCCTCTTCATCAAGTTTTAGCACAAGCCGCTGATGACGGCAAAGGTTTAAAGAGGATATTGGGCGCTGGCAATCTTATTGCATTGGGCGTGGGAGCAATTATTGGGGCAGGTTTATTTGTTCGTACGGCCGCAGCTTCTGCAGAAGCTGCGGGTCCTGGTGTAACATTATCTTTTGTTGTAGCTGCTATTGGTTGTGCATTTGCAGGTTTATGCTATGCAGAGTTTGCATCTATGATACCCATTGCAGGTAGTGCTTATGCTTACTCCTATGTAACCATGGGAGAATTGGTAGCATGGATTATTGGTTGGGCTTTGATAATGGAATACGCACTGGGTGCAGCAACTGTATCTATTGCCTGGAGTGAATATTTAAATAATTTATTGGGCGGAGGGATACCCTATGAATGGTGCCACTCACCATTTGAAGCATTGCATAAAGTAACCGGAGATGCCATTAACCAGATTACTGCTGCAATTCCTGAAACCATCAAATCTGTAAAAAATGGGGTATTGATTTTAAGCGATGATCAGTTTAAAGCATTACCTGCCTCCCTTGCCAGTTCAGTTGTAATTACAAAAGGATTTATGAATGCACCTGCATTAATAATTCTTTTGTTAATAACATTGTTATTGATAAAAGGGTCCCAGGAATCTGCTTTTGTAAATATGATTATCGTATTTGTAAAAGTTACCATTGTTTTATTGTTTATCGGGTTTGGCTGGCAATTTATCAGGCCAGAAAATCATACACCTTATTTAATACCCAAAGGAACTATCGGACACGAGGGTTTCTTTAAATGGGGCTGGGGTGGTGTTGTTGGTGGTGCAGCCATTGTGTTTTTTGCATTCATTGGTTTTGATGCTGTAAGTACTGCAGCTCAGGAAGCAAAAAATCCTAAAAGAGATATGCCTATTGGCATCTTAGGTTCGTTGGTAGTTTGCACCATTCTCTATATTCTTTTTGGACACGTATTAACCGGTGTGGCAAATTATACAGAATTTAAAACAGCTGGAAAAGAGGCTTCAGTTGTTTATGCTATTCAGACTTATATGAAAGGATATGGCTGGCTTGCAACAAGTGTAACGGTAGCTATTTTGGCGGGGTTCTCTTCTGTAATACTGGTGATGCTGATGGGGCAGAGCCGTATATTTTATACCATGAGTAATGATGGATTGATACCAAAAGCATTTGGTGAATTGCATCCTAAATATAAAACTCCGTATAAGGCCAATATGATATTATTTGTTTTTGTGGGCTTATTCGCTGCATTTGTTCCTGGTAGTGTTGCAGGTGATCTTACCAGTTTTGGAACCTTATTTGCATTTGTATTGGTGAGTATTGGTGTATGGATTTTAAGAGTAAAATCTCCTGAAATTGAAAGACCATTCAGGGCACCATTTGCACCCCTGGTTTCTACATTGGGCGCCCTTATATGTTTTGGAATGATTATAGCATTAGATTACCAAACTTTAAAAGTAGCATTTGCATGGATGCTGCTTGGCCTGGTGGTTTACTTTGGCTATAGCAGAAAAAGAAGTAAGTTGTTCAATCCTTCAGATATCCTGCCTAAGGCATCAGATTTTGAAAAACACTAAATAGAATATGACTGACGATAAAAAAATCCCCCTGAGTATTCGGGGGGATTTTTTGTACAACATGGTTAAACAAATATCCAAAATTTGTAACAGTTGTATTTTATTATTATCTTACTTAAGAGATTTAACTAATGTTATATAGTTAACCTGCATCTTTAACCAAATAAATATGGCAATGAACAAAGTAGATGTTCAACAATTATTTTTTCAAAAAATAAAAGAAAGTATTCCACCGCATCTATCTTTTGTAGATGAGGTGGCAGAACTTTTAAATATCAGCAACGATAGTGTATATCGCAGAATCCGGGGAGAGAAACCTATCAGTTTTGAGGAGATTCAAAAGTTATGTTCCCATTATAAACTTTCGTTAGATCAGTTTTTAAATCTCCAGTCGGATACATTTACTTTTCGAGGACAATTGAAAAATGATGAGGAGAATAATTTTGAAAACTGGTTACAGAATTTAAAGCAAAACTTTCAATTGTTTAATAGTTTTTCAAGTAGGCACATGAGTATTCTTATGAAAGATATTCCCCCTTTTGTGCATTTTCATATAACTGAACTAGCAATGTTTAAATTTTATTTTTGGATGAAATCTATTTTAAATTACCCGAGTTTGAAAGGGGTAAAATTTGATTTAGAAGATACCCGCTATATAAAATACCTTGAACAAAGTAAGCAGGTTATTGAACTGAATCATTCAATTCCTTCTACAGAAATCTGGAATATCGAAAGCGTTAACAGTACCATTCGGCAAATTAATTTTTACCATGAAGCTGGATTATTCCCAAACCGGCAAACTACAATTTTACTGTATGAGAAATTAGAAGATCTTATTAATCATATAGAACAACAGGCAGAAGCTGGTAAAAAGTTTGGTTTTGGCCAAAGTCCAAAGCCACATAACGCTGAATACCGTTTATTTGTAAATGAATTGATATTGGGCGATAATACTTACCTGATAGAATTAAACGGAAGTAAAATGGTATTTTTAAATCACAGTGTAATATATGTTGCAGCCACCTCCGATTTACAATTCACCAATTCTATAGCAAGCAATTTTGAAAGCTTAGAAAAAAAATCAACGATGATTAGCTCTATTGGCCAAAAAGAACGATCCGTTTTTTTTAATAGTATCAGAAAAATGATACAGGCAAGAAAAGACTTAGTATAGTAATATGGCATGAGTGATTACCGGAATATTACAGTACCCAATGCACGGGTTAAATCTATTTCTATTTGTTTAAGATGCTGGTGAATTTGAAGCAACATTAACTGTTCATCAATTGTATGTTCTTTCTCCATTTCACGCTGGTTTTCATCCATCATCCGTTTGGTTTTTCTCAGCTTTAAATAATTTACTGTAGAAAAAACTTCTTCTTTATAGAGGTCTTCCCGTGTGGCAATTTTTCCCTGGTAAAATTCATTCCAGTTCGGGCTAATTTCTGTGTTGTAATCCATCACATTTACTACCAATGTGCTCATGGCTAAATCCTCGTGGTACAAAAATGTTTTTGAAGTTGGCTCCAGGCCTGCATCGTACCATGACTTATAGGTTTTAATCAGGGCAATTAAATTTTTATTATCAATTAAATCTTCCAGTTGGTTATTATCTATTTCAGCAAAAATATGCTCTGCCACCCGTAGGTTATTGTCCCATTCTTTTAAACCAAATTCCAGCAGGCTTCTTACCATAGCCTTCTCATGCGCTTCATCTTTATTCAGTAAAAAAATTGCATCGTCTTCTATGTCTACCGGGTGCTGGTTTTGATTAAATGCGTCATTGGCAACATCCCGGCTTTGCTTGTTTTCTTCCTTTGTAATGCGATCCCGGATGAATTTATTTACGAGTGCGTGCAGGCCACCTTCTTCAATCTTCAATAACTCAGCACATTGTTTTATATAATCCTGCTGCCGGGTAAAGTCTTCTGCTTTGTTTATTTTAGAAATAGTTTCTGCTACCTGGTTTACAAGGGCCGATTTTTTTACACTGTCTGTTCCTGCATCTTTTAAAGACACATTCAGTTGAAATAAAACAAAGTCTTTTTTATTGGCATTGATAAATTCATTAAAAGCCGCTGCACCTACTTTGTTTACATAGCTATCCGGGTCTTCCTTATCCGGTATCAGTACCAGCCTTACATTTAGGCTTTCTTCCAATGCCAGGTCCATACCAC
>JAYTTM010000095.1:0-2575 GCA_043745055.1 Chitinophagaceae bacterium
GTTGAAACGTTTTAACCAGCTTAAATCGCTGATGTGAATCATGCCGCCAATACCGGTAGCCAATTCAATAAACACACCGTAGGGAGTGATGTTTTTAACAGTTCCGGTATGCTTGCTTCCTTCAGGAAATTTAACTTCGATATCGCTCCATGGATCGTTGGCCATTTGCTTAATAGACAAACTCATTTTACGAGTGTCTTTGTCAAGGGTTACAATCTTAGCTTCGTATTCGTCATTTAATTTAAAGAATTCTTTAGCATTAACCGGTGTGTTAGCCCATGTAATTTCACTTACGTGTACCAACCCTTCAACACCTGGCATAATCTCTAAGAAAGCACCATAGTCTTCAATGTTTACTACTTTTCCTTTTACAACTTCACCTTCTTTAATTTTTTCGTTCAAGGTATCCCAAGGGTGAGGAGTCAATTGTTTTAAGCCGAGGCTGATACGTTTTTTGTCATCATCAAAATCCAATACAACCACGTTAATTTTTTGATCCATCTTCAATACTTCACTTGGATGGCTTATGCGGCCCCAGGAAATATCAGTGATGTACAATAAACCATCTAAGCCGCCAAGGTCAAGGAATGCGCCAAAGTCTGTAATATTTTTAATGGTACCTTCCAATACCTGTCCTTTTTCCAATTTACCGATAATTTCAGCCCTTTGTGCTTCGATATCGCTTTCAATAAGTGCTTTATGAGATACTACTGCATTCTTAATGGTCTCGTTAATTTTAACCACCTTAAATTCCATTGTTTTGCCTACAAACTGATCGTAATCGGTTACAGGCTTCACATCTATCTGAGATCCTGGTAAGAAAGTTTCCATACCAAAAACATCAACGATTAAGCCACCTTTAGTTTTGCTGGTAACCAAACCAGTAACAATTTCGCCGGTTTTGTGCAGTTCCATAATTCTTTCCCATGCACGGCTTGTACGGGCTTGTTTGCGGCTAAGGTGTAAGTTGCCATCTCTATCTTCTTTTTCAACCACCATTACTTCAATCACATCACCCACTTTCAATCCGCCAACAATATCCCTGAATTCATTCAGAGAAATTAATCCATCGCTTTTAAAGCCAATGTTTACAACCGCATCTGTTTTGGTGATGGCTTCAATAGTAGCCTGAATCATTTCACCATCGTTGATTTGCTTAAAAGTGTCGTCGTACACTTTGTCGTACTTTTCTTTTTCTGCCTGGTTGTAGCTGCTAACATTGCGTTTGTCTACACTCCAGTCAAAATCGTCGTGTGGTGTTACAATTCTTTCTACCACCGGCGCTTTAGCTATCACCGGTTCAACGGCAGCAGTTTCTTCTGCAACTACTTCAGCAGTAGCTTCAATGCCGATTGTATCGGCACTCGTCGCAGGCACATTTGTTACCGCAGCAGATTCTGCTTCTTCGGAAGCAGCACCTTCCTGTGCATCTGCGTTTAATTGTTTAATAATGTTAAATGACATAAAATAACCCCGGTTTTTTTTAACGGGGCTGCGAAGGTAGGGCTTTTCAGGAGTTTTTTAACAAGTCAGCAGCATTTTATTTGAGGTGTTTTAAAGCATCTTTTTGAGACGGGCATTCACCCAATGTGGTTCTTCATTGGCGACGCTCCGTTCTACAGTATATCTTTTGGGATCTTTTATCGGCAATATTTAAAGAGTACCTAAGAAAAACCGAGTTATCAATGCTGCTTTTTTCAAATTAAAAAAGTCGAATGACTATCCGCAATTAGGAGCAAAGTAATTCAAAGAAAACTGTAGAGCCGTAGGCTCGTTTCTGTTTTGTAACAACGGCTTTTAATCCGTTGTGCTTTAGAAACAAGTTATCTGAGAGCCGTAGGCTCGGCTTATATTGTTGTGAATCTAAATACAAGTACATGTTTTTAAATAATTGTTACCGCATTTTTATACGGGCCGAACCTACGGTTTTAATCATATTATCTGTTACTTTATCAACGGGTTGAAATCTCCCGCCTGAGGCTGGATTACAATATTAACCGAGGCTACGCCTCTCAGTACCGAATTTCGGATAGTCATTAAAAGCCGCAGATACTACCAATTTAATAACCTCAAAAATAATTTCGTAGGAACTGACTCCACCTAAAATTATCTGGCAGATTTTGAGATGATTGGCTAAAACAAAAAAGCACAGGCATCATCCTGTGCTTTTTAAAAATATATTCTTACATCAATTAATTTTTAGGAAATCCCGGATCAGCCTTTACCTCCTCTATTTGCTGCATGTGCCGGTTGCTATGGGCGCCAATAAATAAAATCATCTGATAACAGTCAAAACTTCCCACAGGTAATGTTGCCACATGATTTCGAAGATCAGCCTCGGTCTCTTTAATGTAATCAATCAATTTGCCCCGGTTTTCTTTAAATGAAATAATGGCATCCTCTATTGTTTTAAAGCCAGTATTTTGAGGTTCAAAAGGGGGAAATGTTTTTACTTTCTTAGTGCGGTTTTCAATGTTCTTCATTACATCTTCATCTGTCATTTTAATATCGCTTCTTTTCTCTGGGTTGGCAGTGCCGCTTATGGTGCCTTCTGTCATTTTCCATAGCCCCATTT
>JAYTTM010000096.1:0-2569 GCA_043745055.1 Chitinophagaceae bacterium
GTTACGATGCCGAAGTTTCCACCACCACCACGGATAGCCCAAAACAGGTCGGCGTTTTCATTGGCATTTACGGTAACAAATGAGCCATCAGCAAGCACCATATCCGCTTCCAGTAAATTGTCAATTGTAAGGCCGTATTTTCTGGATAAATGGCCTATACCACCGCCAAGCGTTAAACCTCCAACACCAGTTGTTGAGATAATGCCGGCCGGCACCGCTAACCCAAACGGGTGTGTTGCATGATCTACTTCACCCCAAAGATTTCCACCGCCAACTTTCACCGTTTTTTTTAACTGGTTTACCAGTACGAATTTTATTCCGGAGAGATCAATCACCAGTCCGTCGTCACAAAGGCCTAGTCCGCCGCCATTGTGTCCACCACCTCTTACAGCAATCAATAAATTATTTTCCCTTCCAAAATTTACCGAATGCATTACATCAGCCACATCCACACATTGTACAATCATACCGGGATGTTTATCTATCATTGCATTAAATACTTTACGGGTGCTATGATAAGTTTTGTCTTGAGGCATTATAATATTACCCCGAACCTGTGCAGCAAATTTTTCTACTACAGCAGCATCGAGCTCTTTTACTAATGTTGGCATAATTAGAATTTTAAAAGATAAAAAATAATTATTTACCTACAATCGAGTCTTGTAAGGAACTAAGAATGGCAAGCACATTTACTTTTGATTGCTCATCAATCTTATGTTCTCCTAATACTTTTATAATATCATCTACCGTATGCTGGTAATCTGCCGGCGTAATATTCATCCCCTTATGTGTGGTTGGCATATCTCTGCCTGTGTAGGTAACCGGCCCGCCACTTCCGGCAGCAAAAAAATCGATTGTATGTTTTTTGATCATTGCTAACCGTTCTGGTTCTTCTTTATAGGGTAAAAAACGGGCACTGATGGCAGGATTGATCATGTGTGCTTCTACAACATCATCAACAATAGCAGTAATACCGGCTATTCCTCCTAGTTTTTCAAATAGACTGTTGCTCATAATATTTTATTTAAAAGTGAATCGTTAGGTCAAATATATACCCTTAACCATCCAATGGCTGTATCATTTAATTCAAAAGCATGTAATTTTAGTTCAACTGGAAACTTACAAGGAAAATAGGAAGTTTATCAGGCTGTGGCCAGTAAGTGGTCTGAAGGAGTATGGCCATATTTTTTTTGAAAGCATTTCGAAAAATAGGAGGGACTGGTAAAGCCAGTTTCGAATGCAATTTCTGAAACGTTTTGGATTTTTTTATTCAGTAATTCCAGCGCTTTTTTTAAACGATAGTCTTTCAAAAAAATATTGGGCGATTTGCCAGTGAGTATTTTTAATTTACGATAGCATTGCGATTTGCTTAATCCAACCGGCCTACTGAAATCATCTACTTTTACATTCGGATTTGTCCAGGCAGAATCTATAAAATCCATCAGCCGTGTAATAAAAATTTCTTCGTCGGGCTTAAGAACTATAATGTTGTCAGCGTTTGTAAATGTGTTTACATTTTCGCTACCCGACAGTGTTGCAACATCAGCCGAAATAATAATTTCACCGGGTATCATGGTACAAATACGTTCCACAAGGTTAATCGTGTCTTCAAAAATTGACTTCTTTTCTGTTACCGGAACCCCTGCAGTCAAACCCAGTTTTAAAGAAATATGTTCAAACCTCGACTCACGAATTCTTGTGTTGATTTCCAAAGCAGCACAAACAGCTTTCGATACGGATTCGAATGATACCAGAAAATGATCTTTATTTTCTTTGACAATCCTTCCGTTATATTTTTTTAGCAAAAGGGATACTACTTTGTAATAATCATTTAATACATCAGCAGATTTAAGAACATCACTGTGTGTTGAAAATGTTGATTCTTTCTCTATAAACATTAGTGTTCTGAAAGCAGGATCTTCAATTAAAAGCAATGTACTGTTGTGTTTTTTTTGAGGGTCTTCAATTCTTCCCAAAAACGATTCAACGATACTTGCATCAACTTCAATAATACTGTGTGGTATCTCCCCATGCGCCTTTTCATGCATATCCCTTAATGCCTGTTCATTCGGCGCTTCAATCAAACAAAAGGCAGTTTTTCTTTTATCATCAAACCAATACGTTAAGCCCCTGCAGCCAAACTGATCCTGAATCTTCAAGTCTTCCTGATGCAATTGTGCAACATGCACTGCCGTAACAGATTCAGAAACATTATGTCTGTCCATGAAAATTGGCATAGTAATAATGTGCTCACTTTTTTAATAGCTTCAGTTAAATATACCCAATTTTACGTTATTCCCATGGCTACATTCTTACAAAGTGCAAATAGTCTCCACGCTATTGAGTAATATTAATAGATTGTTTCAAATAGTTGTTCAAATTGATTTAACGTTGGCTGTTAAGATTTCTGTCATCTCATTAATTTAAATTTTAAGGTTATATTTTGCTGTTAATATATCAACAATATCTATCTTTTACAATACTGATAAACCTAACATATATAAAACCTCTTATTTTTTTAATTATTGGGAGTTTTATCTAATTACTTGGTATATATCTCACAAATCAT
>JAYTTM010000097.1:0-2554 GCA_043745055.1 Chitinophagaceae bacterium
GGCAAAAACTCCCTGGCGTACTATTATTGTAAGCGATAAAGCAGCTGATATTCTTGCTTCTAAAATGATACTGAACCTGAACGACCCTTCAAAAATTGAAAATACCTCCTGGATAAAACCTATGAAATTTATGGGCGTGTGGTGGGAAATGCAGGTTGGAAAAAGTAGCTGGAGTTACAGCAATCAGCTCGATTCTCTTTCTGCAAAAGGAACGCTAATACCACATGAACATCATGGTGCAAACACTGCCAACGTAAAAAGCTATATTGATTTTGCGTCTAAAAATGGCATCAAAGGTTTATTGGTTGAAGGATGGAATACTGGTTGGGAAGAATGGTCGGGTAACTGGAATGACGACCACTTTGATTTTGTAACAGCTTATCCTGATTTTGATGTAAAAGAGATAGAAAGGTATTCCAAATTGAAAGCTGTTCAAATGATTATGCACAACGAAACATCGGGCGGCGCTTCCTCGTATGAAAGACAGATGGATACTGCATTTCGTTTTATGAACAAGTTTGGATACAACTCGGTTAAGACCGGTTATGTTGGACAAATCATTCCCCGTGGTGAGCATCATGATGGACAATGGATGGTTAACCATTATGTGCGTGCCGCAAAAAAGCCGCTCAATACCATGTAATGATTGATATGCATGAGCCTGTTCGTCCAACCGGCTTAAGCCGTACCTATCCAAATTTTTTGGCCAGCGAAGCCGGCAGAGGAAATGAGTGGAATGCATTTAGTGAAGGCAATGCTCCTGAACACGAAACCATACTACCATTTACCCGCTTAATGGGCGGACCAATGGATTATACTCCTGGTATTTTTAAATTAAGAAACTATGCAAAAGATGCCCCTGGCAGGCAAGTGCATACTACCCTTGCCAAACAGCTTGCCTTGTATATTACCATGTACAGCCCCTTACAAATGGCAGCAGACCTTCCTGAAAATTATGCAGCCCACATGGATGCATTTCAATTTATTAAAGAGGTTCCGGTTGATTGGGATGACACTAAAATAATTGAAGCAGAGCCTGGGGATTATCTTACAATAGCCCGGAAAGAAAAGGGAAAAAATAACTGGTTCATTGGCGCCATCACAGATGAAAATAGCCATACGGCATCTATAGCACTTCCCTTTTTAGATAAAGGAAAGAAATACATTGCCACGATATACAGAGATGCAGATAATGCAGACTGGAAAAATAATCCGAAAGCTTACAAAATTGAAAAACTATATGTGGATAATACATCTATATTGAATCTGAAATTAGCACCGGGTGGTGGAGCAGCAGTTAGCATCACACCTGCCCATTAATGCGGTGATGAAAAATTAAAACTGTATTTAGTGAAAGAGGAAGAGCGTTTTGATAGATTATAGTGTTATTTTTCAAGTACAATTAAAAGTATTATTGAATTATGGATAACCAAAATACAAATATTTTATATTCCTTCCTTCAAAAAGGAATCATCTTCATGTTAGTTACTTGTATGTGTAACAACATCTTTGCTCAACAACTTATTCGTGTAGTTGTGGCAGGTTTAACTCACAACCATATTCATGGTATTTTAAACCAGTATAATAAAGGTTTAGTAGATATAGTAGGTATTGCTGAACCTGATAAGCAATTGCACGAAAAGTATAGCAAACTTTATCACCTCCCCGACTCCCTATTTTTTACTGATCTCAAAAAACTGGTACTTCTAAAAAAGCCCGATGCAGTATTGGGGTATAATGCTGTGGCGAAGCATGTGGAAATAGTTGAAATATGTGCTCCTTTGGGAATAACTGTGATGGTAGAAAAACCACTTGCAGCAACTTTAGCCCAGGCAAAACGAATTGAATTATTAGCTAACAAATATCGTATTAAAGTATTAACCAATTATGAAACTACCTGGTATGCTTCGTACTTGGATGTTTACAATACTGTAAGCAGGGATAGTATCGGTGAAATTAAAAAAATGGTTGTGCATGACGGCCACCAGGGGCCAAAGGAAATTGGTTGCACGCCGGAATTTTTAAACTGGTTGACAGATCCGATATTAAATGGCGCAGGGGCATTAAATGATTTTGGTTGTTACGGGGCAAATTTAATGACATGGCTGATGCATGGTATTAAACCAATTGCGGTAACAGCCATCACCAGGCATTATAAACCAAACATTTATCCTAAGGTTGATGATGATGCGACTATTATTATTGAATACCCACGAGCAACAGGGCTTATTGAAGCATCATGGAATTGGCCATTTTCTATTAAAGATTTGGAAGTGTTTGGAGAAAAAGGATATTTGCATGCGCTTGATAAAGAGAATATCACCGCTAGGATGCGGGAAAATATTAAAGGCTCTAAAAAAGCTGAACCATTGGCTGCCCCAATAAATGATCCAATGATTTATTTAACGGCAGTACTTCAAAATAAAATAGCGGGAACGGATGATCAGTCGTCACTGAAATACAACCTGATTGTAATGGAAATATTGGATGCCGCAAAACGGTCAGCTGCTACAGGCAAAAGAATTGTATTATAAGTGAATGTTTCACTTTTGCT
>JAYTTM010000098.1:0-2550 GCA_043745055.1 Chitinophagaceae bacterium
ATGGCACAATCATCAATAGAATGGACCGAAATGACCTGGAACCCAACAACAGGCTGTGATAAAATATCTGCTGGTTGCAAATACTGTTATGCAGAAGTAATGACACGCCGGTTAGAAGCGATGGGGATAGAAAAGTATAAAGATGGATTTACATTACGAACGCATGAAGATTCATTGCTAACTCCATTTGGTTGGAAATCTCCCAAAATAGTTTTTGTTAACTCTATGAGTGATATGTTTCATAAAGATGTTCCATTAGAATTTATTAAAAGAGTATTTGATACAATGAATAATTGCCCTCAACATACTTTTCAGGTTTTGACAAAACGTTCTGACATTCTTTTAAAATACCACAAAGAATTAAATTGGACACATAATATCTGGATGGGTGTGTCGGTAGAAGATTCCAGGGTAATGCACCGCATTGATGATTTACGGAAAACAAATGCAAGGGTAAAGTTCCTTTCCTGTGAGCCATTGATTGGTCCTTTGCAAAAAATGAATCTTAAAAAAATTGATTGGGTAATTGTAGGCGGTGAAAGCGGTAGAACACCAAGGGTGATGAATGAAGATTGGGTATTAGATATACAGGATCAATGTGAAAAATCAAAAGTGGCGTTCTTCTTTAAACAATGGGGTGGAACAAATAAAAAGAAAGCAGGAAGGGTATTAAATGGAAAAACTTATGATCAAATGCCTTTACAAGAACAATTGGAAACTTTAGCTTATTAACTTTTTTCAATTATTTATGTAATCCATTTACTTCTTGCATCAAGCAGCAAAACAACTGCTTATGTCAAAGAAATATTTCCTCCCAATCCTTTTGTTATTATTTTTTTACAACCTGGTAAAAGCCCAGCCAATAAAGGATGAGCCGATAGAGCTGAAATACTGCTCTATCGATGTTGTGGCGAATATGTTTATTGCCACCACAACAATGCAATTAGAGTTTTATAATCCCAATGCTAAAGTGCTGGATGGTGAGTACAGCTTTGCATTACAGGCCAGCCAGGTAATAACTGGTTTTACACTCGACATCAATGGCCATCTCCGGCAGGGCGTAATTGTTGATAAGCAACAGGGAAGAGTTGCATATGAAAATATAATCCGCCGTCGTGTGGACCCGGGTTTACTGGAAATGACTGCAGGCAATAATTACCGGGTAAGAATTTATCCCATGCCTGCAAAGGGCACAAGAATAATCAATATTATTATTTCAGAAATTCTTACCTGTAAATCAAATGCCTTGCAATATAATTTGCCGCTTGATATTTCTTATCGGGTAAAAGAATTAAAAGCAACATTGCTAGTTAACCAAAGTGTGACGACACCTGTTACCGGTAATGGTTTTTTGAAAGGAAAAATATTTGAGCAAGAAAATGATGGTTATCAATTATCATTTATTGAAAAAAATACAGCAGTTAAGCAACCGCTTACTTTCCAAATTCCTTTGTTGCAAAACAATAAAATATTTTGCAGTGGCTTGCAGAAAAATAATAACATTTTTGCATTGCATACAAAGCCAGCAGTGGATGTTGTTGCACAACCACCATTGAAAACCGCAACTATTTTTTGGGATGTATCTTCTTCAGCTGCAAAAAGAAATACAAAGAAAGAAATCGTTTTTATAGAACTGTTTCTGCAGGAAAAAAAGATATCAAATGTTAGTATTGTTACATTCAGCAATACTGTGCATGTGATAAGAAGTTTTAAAGCAAATGAATCAGTCAATATCAGACGTTTTTTAGAATCACAGCAGTTTGATGGCGGCACTCAATTAGGAAGTCTTGATTGTAATTTGTACAATGCCGATGTATTTCTTTTATGCAGCGATGGCCTCAGCAATTTTGGAAATGATAAAATAAAAATGAATGACAATGCAGTTTATTGCATTAATTCCTCTCCATCAGCCAATCACAATTTATTAAATAAAGTAGCCTCCACAACAGGCGGCAGCTACTTTGATTTATATAAAAATACCGTTGAAGAAGCCGAAAAAGAATTAAAGCTGGCAAAGCTACAGCTGCTGTCTGTAAAACAGGCCGGCAGAGCAATGCAAACGAATGTGAGCTTACCTTTTCAGTTCTCAGGCTGGCTAACTATTACCGGCAATTTGCTAAACTTCAGTGATGATATTGTTCTTTCATTTGGCAAAGACGGCATTGTATTAAAGGAGGAAAAAATTATGCTACAATCATCTTTAAATTGTGATGCAGCTGTTTTAAATACTGCGTTTATGCTGCAGCAATATGAATTGTTGCAAAGCAATGAAGCTGCAAAAGAAAAGATGGTTGCATTTGCAAAAATGAATCGGTTTGTAACTGCCGCTACTTCATTAATTGTACTGGATACTATAGATGATTATATTCAATATGGTATTGAACCTCCGCAAGATCTGCAACAGGAATACCTGAAAAAAGTATATACCGTAAAGCAAAGAGCAGCGGCGTTAAAAGATGCAATTGCAAATGAGGAAATAAATAATGTACGAAGGGCTGTTGTGTTATACAATGACAGAATTACATGGTGGGGAAATAAAGAGGCGTTGAT
>JAYTTM010000099.1:0-2545 GCA_043745055.1 Chitinophagaceae bacterium
CCAGTGACCAAGCAAATCTTCCAGCCATGGAAAAGTTGATTCAGGATAGCCTAATTGCAAGCGAAATAAGACAGAGAATAAGCCTCCGATAATTGCCCAAATCATACCAGTAATTAAAAACTGCTTGGCAATCATTTTATGATCCTGACTAAAAACGTATTTAGTAATAAAAGTCTCATGATGGTGATGTTCACCGTGTGCTTCATGAACAACGTTAACCGCCTGTTCCTGTGATGTGATTGTGTTACTCATAGTTCTTTAATTTTCTGCAACAGATTTATTTACCAGATGGCAAAATAGCCGATAATTGGATTGGTTTTTTTGTACTATCTGCAGGTACAACAGCATCTGCAGGTTTTGGTTTTTTATCAGGAAAAACGGTGTAGTATTCCGGTTGTTGTGTTGATAACCATTTATTATAATCGGCTTCGCTTTCAACGATTATTACTCCTCTCATAGAAAAGTGGCCTTTACCACACATTTGATCGCAACTCATTTCATAAACGAAATTGGGATTGTTCGATCTTACTTTCATTTCTTCTGTAGTATACAAAGGTGTAAACCACATAGTAGTTGGAATACCTGGTACAGCATCCATTTTCAATCTAAAATGTGATAAGCCTACATCATGAATTACATCCATTGCATTAATTACAAGTTTTACTGGCTTGTTTACAGGTAAGTGCATAGTTGCCGCAACATGTATATCATCCAAACTAGCAGGGTCATTGAAATCTACCCCCAAACCATTTGCACCTTTTGTTAACTTGTAATCCTTCTTTCCCAAAATTTTATCCGCTCCAGGATAGCGAAATTCCCATGCAAACTGGTGACCTGTAACTTCCACAATAATTGATTCTTTTGGTGCTTCACCCGTCATCTTAAACCAGTATTTTAATCCGAAAACAACTAATACTGTTAAAAAAATTGCAGGCACTGTTGTCCAGATTAATTCAAGTTTTGTATTGTGCGGAAAATAGTATGCTTTCCTGTCGTCTCGTTCCTGGTATTTAAATGCAAACCAAAACAACAATACCTGTGTAATTAAAAATACTACACCTGTAACGCCAAAGGTGATGTATAACATCAAATCAATCTTTTGCCCATGCTCCGATGCTGCGCCTTGTGGAAACAAAGTTTTACCATAATACAGTTCATTACACCACCAGCAACCAATTAAACCCAACACCAAAAATGCAATTAACATAAAAGCATTAATTTTATTGGTTTGCTTTTTTGCTTTTTCTTCTCCCTTTAATACACTAACATATTCGCTAGCTTTTGCAATCTGAAATATGACCACAAAAATCATTACTGCGATTGCTATTAAGAATATCTCTGTCATGGTTCAAAATTATTTACAGTACTTGTTATTCTGTTTTTTTGTTTAAGAACAAAACTGTTAATACTAATAACAATCATCTTCTTTTTATTGTTTAATAATCTTAAAAACTATCTATCCTAACTTAAAAAAAGGATAGAAATAATCTTTAAATTATGTATGATGAATCATACTTTCTTTAAGGAAAGGATGATTTTTTACTGTTAGTGGATGACTACTTAGGTAAGCACCTACTCTCCACATTATTACCCCAACAAACAAAGCGCAAATACCAAATTCAAACGGCATTAACTCTCCCTTTTCTTTTAATGTACCAGGCATAACCATCTGCCAGAAATCTATCCAATGACCAAAGATGATTAATATGGCCATAAAAGTAATAAGCGTATAATTCTTTTTTGATGATTTCTTCATTAATATTAAGAAAGGGCAAAGGAAATTAAGTACAAGATTAAGAAAAAATATTCCACGGTAAGGGCCTTGAACACGGATTTTAAAGTACCCGGTTTCTTCAGGAATATTTGCGTACCAAATCAACATATATTGAGAGAACCATAAGTATGTCCAGAATATTGAAAAAGCAAACATAAATTTACCTATATCATGCAGATGCTCATCTGTAACATATTCCAACTGGCCACGATTTTTTAAAAACACTATAAAAAGTGCAATTAAAGACATACCCGAAACAAATGAACTTGCGAAAGTATACCAGCTAAACATGGTGCTGTACCAATGCGCATCAATACTCATTAGCCATAACCAGGGAATAGTTGAGCCAACTGATAAACCAAAATATACAATGAATAAAGATGCCCAAAGGATATTCCTGTTAATCCATTTTTTTCCGGTTTCATAATCCATCGGACCAGTTTTATCACTTTCCAAACTAAGAGAACGTAATTTATGCCCCAGAAACCACCAAAGAAAAATAGTAATTGCACTAAATAAAGTAAAGAAAACCGGATTAAGAAAACCCTTTTTACCATTTAAAATTTTATCCCCGGCAACTGTTTCTTTGTTTATCCAATGATAAATATCATCGTGCCCACCCCAAACAATTGTCATTAAAATTAAAAAGCAAATAATACCTAAAACAGGTACCACACTTGAAATTGCCTCTGGTACCCTACGCAATGCAACTTGCCAGCCACCCATTGCTAATGTAGTAACGCCAATAAAAAACATACTTGCGTTTACAAC
>JAYTTM010000100.1:0-2542 GCA_043745055.1 Chitinophagaceae bacterium
AACGACTTAACCAGTTTTATAAACAGAAGTGTTGAATTGATGGATACAAACAATAAAGAAAGAGCCTCTGTTACAGCATAACAACTATTTTACTTCCGGTATTGATTTCAATACCGGAAGTTTAAAATTGATACCTCAAAATAATTCATCGTCTTACTATAGAAAACCTCTTTAAATCCAACCTTTTCAAATACCTTTTTGTATAAAGGGTTGGCATAAATTATCTGTAAAAATCTTGGTGTAAGTTCCAGACTTTTTTTAATAATTTCAGCTACCTTTCCCGTCATCATTTCATCAAAAGGATTAAATAAAAAAATACAGTCTACATCGCCGGGGATATCGTAATCAAGTACATTTTTATTTGTAACTGCAAATAGAACCGCAGGGTATTTTTGCTGTACAGCAATAATATTTTGAACCGAAATCTCACACAATAATTTGGAAAAATCTACGCCGGAAATTTTACTGTAACCGTTGTAAGCTGCCACGCAAACAGCCCTGCCTTTTCCACATCCAATATCAAGAAAATGATTTCTTGGAGCTATGGGAAGTTGGTTGAAAATGGTTTCTAACAAACCATAACTTACCGGCATGTAAATAGTGGCATGGGAGATATCGATACCTTGTTTCGGAAGTTTTTTTAATTCATCAGCTCCGGTTGTATTAATGCCATATTTTTTTTCACCCCATATTTCCTGCCTTATCAAAATGGTAGCTATTTTCCAGTTCCAGTTAATACCAAGATAAAAATAGTATTTGATGTAAACTAATGTGTTCATATTTAATAATCAGGTTTCGGCGTTGGCACTTTCAGTAAGCCGGATATCAATTATTTTTAATTGTAAAGTTGTATTGCCATTCCATTCATTTTCATCAAGTGTAAATAGAATATCTAAAGGTTTTTTTGATTGAACCAGGCTAAATTTTTCAGCTAAATTAAAAGCGATTCCGGTAAAAGTTTTACCATTTTGCATAAGAACAAATCGAATATGCAAATCTTTTACAACCTTGGAATAGCCTGTGTCTGTTACATTTGAAGCAATAAAAACAGGCCTCATATTATCAGGCCCAAAAGGTTCCATCTGGCATATGATATTGTAAAATGAATTTGAAATATCATTGAAGGAAAGCTGCGTATCGATAATAATTTCGGGTATAAGCATATCGGGGTCAATAAGTTTGCTCACCACTTCTTCAAATTGCAAACTAAAAGCGGGTATCTTTTCCGGGAGTAAAGACATTCCTGCGGCTGCAAAATGTCCTCCGTAACCTAATAAATGTTCCCTGCAGGCATGAATTGCTTCGTATAGGTTAAACCCCGGAACACTTCTTGCGCTGCCTGCAGCAATGTCGCCACTCCTGGTAAGCACAATTGTTGGTCGATAGTAAGTTTCAATGAGCCTGCTGGCAACAATTCCAACTACACCTTTATGCCAATGTTCTTTGTATACAACAGTAGAGTTTTTGTTTTTTTGTTCCGGGTCATTTGTTATCATTGCCAGGGCTTCCTCTGTAATGGTGGTATCTGCCTCTTTTCGGTCAAAGTTATCGCTATGCAGTAACTCGGCCAGCGCCAGCGCTTTATTGAAATCCTTTTCAATAAATAATTGTACTGCTTTTTTTGCGTCATCCATACGGCCAGCCGCATTAATTCTCGGGGCAATTACAAATACTACCGTACTAATGGTTAGTTTTTTTTGCAATGCTGCCAGTTGCATTAAGGCTTTTATTCCTGTAGATGGTGCATTGTTGATGCGTTCCAGGCCAAAGTAAGCCATAATTCTGTTTTCGCCTGTCATGGGTACAATATCTGCAGCAATCGCTGTAGCCAATAAATCGAGGTAGCAATAATATTGATCTTCCGGTACGCTATATTTTTTTGCAAGCGCTGTTATTAATTTAAAGCCAACACCACAGCCACAAAGCTCTTTGTAAGGATATGAGCAATCAATTTGTTTTGGGTTAAGAATTGCTACAGCTATGGGTAATTCTTCATCCGGAAGATGATGGTCACAAATTATAAAATCGATTCCAAGTTCATTTGCGTAAGCAACTAGTTCTACGGACTTAATACCGCAGTCCAGTGAAATAATCAGATTGAAATTATTTGCAGCTGCATAATCAATTCCCATTTTACTTATGCCGTAACCTTCCCTGTAGCGGTGGGGAATATAGAATTCAATCAATGATTCATCGTAGATACGGCACAAAAACTGGTACATGCAGGCTACAGAGGTTGTGCCATCTACATCATAATCTCCAAAAACGAGTATCTTTTGTTTGTGATAAATTGCATGGCTAACTCTTTTAACCGCCTTATCCATATCTTTCATCAGGTAGGGATCATGAAGCTGTGTTAATTGAGGCCGGAAGTAGGTTTTGCTACTCTCAAAATCCCCTACTCCTCTTTGGATTAATATCCTGCAAAGTGCAAGATTTATGTGCAGGGATTGCTGAAGTTGCTCAGTTTTTATCAGCTCAGTTTGTAATATTTTCCAGCGCTTTTGCATGTATTGAGGTTAGTATTTCCTGTCAGTTGTAT
>JAYTTM010000101.1:0-2542 GCA_043745055.1 Chitinophagaceae bacterium
CGGTGTTGGCTATTTAATATAATGTGATGTTATAGGCTTTTTAGCGGTGGCATGTTTACATAAGCGTAGGAAAAACGCCTATAATGCCACATTATGTTACCATAGCTTCAGGCAGTTTTTTTTGGCGTGGCTTTTTGCTTCGTGGCGTTGGCTGCACTTGTTTATTTTTTTGAAAATACATTTTTAAAAACAACAGAACAATTTGCAAAAAAATAAAGTAGTGCAAGTGGGTGGATGCAAAAAACATGACATAAAAAACTGACTGCAACACCGCATAAGGCTTGGGTGTGCTGGCTTCTGTGTGGTGGGATCCAAGCCTTAGCCGTGTCCGTGCGGTGGGCTGCTGCGCTTTTAAGTTTAAAGCCGGTTACTTCATTGGATGGTGCTGCTGCAGTTCATTTTGTAAATCATCAAGGTTGTTGCATTGGTAACGTTCGGTTGAGCTCACATATTTATGGCCAGCCATGTACTGCACTTGTCGCAAATTATTTTTTCGTAACCATTCCGTAATTACACTGCTTCGGATTTGTTTGGCATTGATAACTTTTGCATTTAATTTTTTGAGTTGGTCAAACATATACTGCACCCGGTTCTTTACATTCTTATCACTCAATACTTTTAGCTTTTGTTCCGTAAACATTGCACCTTCTTTAAACTTGTTTGCATTCAGATAATTTTGTAGTTCCGTTATCTGCAAAGCTTGCAGGTCTAATAATCTTTCATTGGTTCGCTTCGTTCCTTTGATAAATATTTTTCCGTCTTTTATTTTGATGTGATGGCTTTCTATTCTCATTAACTCGCCACCCATTAAGCCCTGGTAAATCATCAGCCCCAACATTATTTTTTTACTGCTGTCAACATTTAACTGGATGCTGTATTGCTTAAACAGTTCTTCCATTTCTTCCACACTTAATAAATTGATGGGCAACTTTCTTGATAATCCTTTTATAAAAATTCCTGCTGCCGGGTTATCATTTCTTTTGCCTTGTACAATTAAGTAATTGCTGTAATGCCTTACCGTTCCTAATAAAGCATGGATATTTCTTTTGCTCTTTTTTTCATCGGTGCAATACCGCATAAAGTCTAATACATCATTGTAAGTAAAATTTTCAAGGCTGTTATCTTCCTGCTGCAGCCAGGCTAAAAAATAATTACTTCGCCTTGTGTATGCCTTTACTGTTGATGCTGATAATTTCTTTTGCTGTAGATAGTTTGTAAAATTCATGGTTCAATAGTTTTAATTTTCCATCGTATCGTTAATGGTGTTGAGCCTTCTGCAATGTGGGTGTAAATCTGTGTGCTGTCTAAGTCTGCATGGCCTAAAAACTCTTTTATCCTTTCCAGCTTCATACCGCTTTGTAAAAGATGGGTTGCAATACTGTGGCGGAGTGTGTGGGTCCCGGCCTGCTTTTTAATCTTCGCTTTCTTTACTAATTTTTTTATTCGGATGTACAGGCTTTGCCGGTTCATAATCCTTCCTTTGCTGGCATCTACAAAAATGTATTCATGCTTTTGCTCCTGTATCAACTGCGGTCTTGCATAATCCAGATACAGTTTTATTTCTTCAAAGTTTTTTTCTGCTATTGGTACAAACCTTTCTTTGTAACGCTTTCCTTTTCTTACATGCAAAACCTTTCTTGTTGTATCTATGTCTTTAATTTCTAAACAGGCTCCTTCATTTAATCGTAAACCACAACCGTAATAAACTGCTAACATTGCTTTGTCTCTAACGCCTAATAAATCGTTTTCAATAACATCATACAACTGCTGTACCTCTGCAATCGTTAGCCACACCGGTATTGTTCTTGTTTCTGGTAACTGCTGCAATGCAAATCCTACATTGCTTCTGCCTGTTTCCCTGATGTACTTGCTAAATAATTTCAAGGCTTGTATATGTTTGTTGATACTTCCAATACTTAAAGGCTTTCCGCTTCTGCTGCTGATTTTATTTTGCAGCAAGTCCATAAAATTATTTGCATCGCCTGCCATTAACTGTTCTATCATTACTTTCCCGGTGGCTTCCTGGTACAATAAAAAACTTTGTACGGTGCTGCTTAATGCTGGTATGCTGAACACAGAATAATTTAATAACTGTAACCACTGCGTAAAACTTTCAAGCAATAAAATGTACTGGCTGCTTTGCAACCTGGTTGGTTTCTTTTTCATAAATAATTATTTGGAATAAAATTTTGTAGTAGTCTTTTCTGCTGTCGTTTGTGTCGCATTAAGTTAAAACCTTTGTGGCATTGGTTTTAAATGCGACAGTAGTACCATTGTCGCATTAGTATCGCATTGTCGCTTTTATTTTCCCGACTGGATGAACTCCCGGACACTTTTCAATACTTCTTCTATATGCCCGTCTATGGCTGTTTGCAGCTTGTTGTACTCTTCTGCATCTACAATGTTATATTCAAAGCCAACCCTTCCTTTCTGCCCGTTAATCCGCTTTATATAGCCGTACTGCGATAACTCTTTTACATAACGCTGTATCGTTCTTGGTTCCATCCTGAACGCTTTGCGGATGTCCTGGGTTTTAAAACTT
>JAYTTM010000102.1:0-2539 GCA_043745055.1 Chitinophagaceae bacterium
GGAAAGAGGTTTTATTGATGAAGTGATTGAGCCAAAAGAAACCAGACGCAAACTTATCAAGGCATTTGCCATGCTGGAAAATAAAGTGGCTAAACGGCCCAAGAAGAAGCACGGGAATATACCGCTGTAGATTTTTTTCAGTTAACACATACAATTGTTAATGGCCCAGATACAAAAATAATTATACCAAAAAATAAACGGTTATGGTGAATCAAATGTAACGATTAGAAATATAAAAGCCGGCCTGTTATTTTACACAAAAATACTCCTTAGGATATTGCCAGTATTGGCTTTCATTCTTTTATTGATTGGTTGCCAAAAAACAAAGAGACGGTAAGCTGAGCTTGCACAGCGATGACGTTTTTTTAAATAATGTCATCGCTCAAAAACAATACCTGAAAATGATATTAATAATTTAGAGTGATATTTTTAAGCGTATCAAATCTTGGAATCTGCAGTCCATTCAATGTTCCATTATTTAAGAGGTTAAAATTTACATCAACTACCTGCCAGTTGATTTTATTTTGCTGGCCGCCAAAAGCTTTTACTAGGATCAAGCCATCGGCTGCTGTATTATACTTCGTTAAATCAGATCTTTCGGACTGGTCAAACAGATTCAAAAGTAATTTTGAACTAACAGGATAATTACCCACCTTATGAATACGGAGTTGAAGCCATCCTTCAGGTGTAATGGATAATGTGGTGCTTTTTTTAACCAGGAATGGCCAGTATTTTATTTTTACAACATTCACTACGGAGCTTGCATCATTATAACTTTCAGCTGCCACCTGGCAAGTACCATTTTCATCAGTATCACCTTTAAAAAGAATATTAGCCCCAAACGGGCAACCGTAGTCGCATTTAAAAAGAGCTACTGTTGCACCTCTCACAGCTAAATTAGTTATACTTTCTACAACTTTAATGGTAGTTAAATCTTGTTTGTTTTCTTTTTTACAACCTGAAAAAATAATAATAATTAGGATAAACTTTTTGATTGACATTTCTTTGGGTTGACCAAATGCAGCTGTTGCAAAAACAAGTAATAGTGCTAAACTGATGATTGTTTCCATGTTAATTATTTTAAATTTTAATCCAAAGAATAAAGACATATACTATTGTTTGGTCAGCGTGAGTTTCAATCTATCACCGGCCACCTGTGTATCCAGGTTAACCATTACTAGGGTTTTACAATTGAAACTTTCAAGATTGGTTGGATCTCCGTCAATAATCATACTGCCGGCAGATACAAAAGACCATGTTCCGTTATCGTCACCGTTGGGAGAACAAACTGCACCGGCATCTTTTATCTGGTAAGTACTGTTTGTTTGAAATGTATAAACATTATCCCGGTCGCAGGCATCTGGGAAAAGAGTATTGAAATAATCTGTTTCTGCAGATGATGCGCTTGCCTTGTAAGTTACCGCAGTTATTTTATAAGCTCCTGCAATGGAAGCGGCATTGGTAGTGCAGGTAGGATCCTTTTTACAGGCAGTAATAAATAACGCTGTGAAGAGTGTTAAAGAAATAATTTTTTTCATGTTTTAATATTTATTAGTTTATTAATTTTTCGCTTTCAATTCCTGATATTTCTTATAAACTTATTTTTAGACTCAATACCGGAAACAATTGGTTTCTGATTGTAGTTTGTTGTAATACCGGCGCCTTTTCCATATTAATGAATGCAGAGAGAGCTTTTGCTTTTTTCTTGTTTTTGCCGGAAGCAACAAAAAATACAACACCAGTTGCAACACAAGCACCGCCTATAGAATAGGGAATTGCAATACCTGAGGCACTTTCCTGAAACCCGGTAAATGCGCTGGTGAACGCATCTGTTATTAAAGTATAAGTAATACTGCACTACCAACACCGGTAAATATCCAGCCTACTATCTTTTGTTTTTTACTTTTTTTATAATAATCTGAATCAGTCCAGTATTGTTTTGGTGCAGATTGTTGCCCAAACGAAGAAGCCGTAAAAGCAAGCAGCAGAGATAGAAGGATAATTTTTTTCATACTGATTATTTTTATAGTTTGACTTTTTAATATGGATGCCTGAATAAATTTTAAAATCTTTAAAAACAAATCGTTTAATCTTTTATACATCTAACGGATAAACCATATTGCTTGCTGCCACTAATTTGCGCTGCCTCAATTGAATTTGCAAACAATCCACGGGCTTGAGCGGCCTGACTGCCAACAAAGTTTTCGTCAGTAGTCCACCAATATCCTCCAAAACCAATAAAATCATAAGCGCCATTGTCACTACGGTTTCCGCCTGGAAGACCACTGAATCCACTACCGTTTGTAGCCCCGGTATTAGGGCTAATCCAATGTGTTAATCCGGCCTCCTTCATGGGACCACCTGCATTGCTTAATCCTCCCAGGAAACTGTGTAATGTAACCGTTTCGGTAAAAGTAGGTGCGTGCCAACCGGCAGGCGCCAAGGCTCGTGAATCAACAACTGCAAACCAGTTATAAAGTTTTCCATACACAGTGTTATTGGCTGAGGCATTTGCATAAATAGAAAATGCCCCGGAGCT
>JAYTTM010000103.1:0-2537 GCA_043745055.1 Chitinophagaceae bacterium
AATTGTTAGCTTCTAAAAAGCCCTGTAGGCTGTTGGTGAAAACACCAACAGCGGCGTTCAAAGGCCCCCTCCGCCCCCAAAGGGGGAACTAGTGCAGCACTCTGATTATTTAAAATGCTTTTGAAAAATCATGCGCCTACCGCTCAAGAAAATAAAAGTCGTTTAAAGTATCAGGGACCAAAGTCCCCCTTTTGGGACGGAGGGGGCTACTGTTCCTTCTCGTTTTTTACTGAGGCTAAAAAATCGAGGTTTAGTAACAAGGCTACACAGGACAGAGTCCTGCGCCTGAGAGTTTCCACCCACGGCTATTCAAATTAAACCCTTTCTGGGTTGATTGTTTGCCTTAACACCTACAATAGCCAAAAATATCAGGCTACCAACCCCAACGGGGTTGAATGTTAATAAATCTTTTCGCCACTCTTGGCATTGCAAGTTTACCATCGCTGAACAAGAAAAATAGCCGTGCAATTTTATAGCCTGTTTTTCTTGCTGATGCTATCGTGTTTTATAAGTAATTGTACTTAAAGCTATCTCCCAATTCCAAATAGGTCTTAATTTTGTACCTTTGAAACAATGACAAAACGAATCTATATAGATACATCTGTTGTTGGTGGGCAATTCGATAAAGAATTTTCTGCTGATACAATTCCTTTTTTTGAAGCCGTTAAAAGCGGACAAATCATTGTCATCGTATCCGACCTTTTAGAAGCGGAATTACTTAGAGCACCACAACACGTTAGCAACTTTTTGGCAACACTTCCAGCCCGGCAAATTGAAAATATTAGATTGACGAAAGAAGCAGCTGAACTTGCAGATCAATATATTGTTGCAAAAGTTGTTGGTTATACAAGCCGTGCAGACTGTCAACATATTGCAATGGCAACAATTATAAAAGCCGATGTACTTGTAAGTTGGAACTTTAAACACATTGTAAACCTTGACAAAATAAGGGGGTACAACGGCATCAATTATCAGTTAGGGCACAACATGATAGAAATTAGAACACCAAAAGAAATTATCAATTATGACAACACAAACGATTAACATACAACAAGACGTAGTTAAGGATTTAAGAAAAATCCGAGACCAGATAAGTAATGAAATTAAGGAAATGACCTTTGCAGAAGAACGTGCATATTTAGATAAATTACTTGCTAACAAAGAAAAGACTGCACCCGGCAAAATAATTATTACCCAAACCTGATAAATCTTACAGGCACTGGACTCCGTCCTGTGTCTTCCCTGTTACTACTGCAATAAAATTTAAAAACAAAATAGCTAACAAGCTGCTGTTCCTTCTCGTTTATTACTGAGGCTAAAAAATCGAGGTTTAGTAACAAGGCTACACAGGACAGAGTTCTGCGCCTGAGATTTTTTCTCAGGCATATTTTTTTCTTGCCCTGCAGGCTGTTGGTGAAAACACCAACAGCGGCGTTTGGGCATAAATATGCATTCAGCCTAAAAACATTTAGCAGGAATTTTTTCGGCATAGCTGCTGCTACAGGCTGTTGGTGAAAACACCAACAGCGGCGTTTGCCATTCGGATGTTCCCGAAAGCTTCCCGCTACCTGCAAGAGCCTTTCGGATGTCCCCGAAAGTTTCCCGCTACCTATTGGCAGCATTTCCAGTGTTATGGAAAGCTTCCTGCTACCTGTGGGAGCATTTTCGGTGTTATAATAATTTTAATTGTTTATAAGAGATATACTCCTGCCAATGTTGGTCTTATTGACCAACATGAGTAGCGGTGGAAAGATGTGCATTTTTAAGGGTACTTGTTGCCTGCCTAAATTGTTGGTAAATAAGATCAACAACGGCGAAAGACCAACAACGGCGAAAGAATCAGGCACCAAAGTCCCCCTTTGGGGGATTAGGGGGCCGTTCCTCCGCCCCCAAAGGGGAAACTAATGCAGCACTCTGATTATTTGAAGTGCTTTTAAAAAATCATGCACCCGCCGCTCCAAAAAACAAAAGCAGTATAAAGTATCAGTGATCAAAGTCCCCCTTTGGGGGATTAGGGGGCTTCCCTTTGGGAGATTAGGGGGCTTCCCTTAGGGGGATTAGGGGGCATTTTTATAACAACTAAAAAATCGATGGCTCGTAAACAGGCAATACAGGATAGAGCTGTGACTGTGATGGCACCTGAAAATTACGCCTCACTTTGCAGCAAATGAGGCTGCATAAGTAAGCTTAAAGTTGCGCTGCTGTTGCTTGCAGACTATAAAATCATGCTAACCATTTATCTTATTACGACGGAATATATCGATGCCGGGCTTGCTGTAATGTGATTTATTTTTGGGTACGTTGAAAAAAATATTCCTTTAAAAATGGTTGTTAATGGTTTTTAACATATTTTGCATCACTAATATAATCCAACACCTTCGCAAAGCTTATCTATTAGATCCCTTTAAACCTTGTTTTTAATCCCTTTGAATTAATGGTCAACACTGTAAAAAGTGTTAATTTTCAAAGTAATACTGATAAGCTAAAATTCAATACAATACATGATTAAATTTTACATTGCCAGACTGCATTGTTGT
>JAYTTM010000104.1:0-33387 GCA_043745055.1 Chitinophagaceae bacterium
TTTCTAAAATGGAATACCTAATTTAATGCCACGATTGGTTCAATTAATAAACCTAAATATGCCATTATGAAAGGACAAATGATGCACTACCCGCTTACCACAAATACCATTATTGAATTTGGAAACAGGGTATTTCCACACAAGGAAATTATTTCAAGACTTCCTGATGGTAGCCGCCACCAGTATAGTTTTCACGATATGTACCTGCGCTCAAAAAAACTGGCGCACGCATTGGTGCATCAACTACATATTTTGCCGGGCGATAAGGTAGCCAGCTTTGCCTGGAACCATTACCAGCATATAGAATTGTATTATGCCATCCCCGGTGCAGGTGCTGTTTGCCATCCGCTCAATATCAGGCTTTCTGGCGATCAGGTTGAATACATTGTAAATCATGCGGAGGATAAAGTGATTTTTATTGATGCTACCCTGGTTCCCTTTTTTGAAAAAATAGCTGCACTTACGCCAATGGTAAAATGGTTTGTATTGCTGAATGCCCCGGCTAATTTTGTTACCACTTTACCCAATACTATTCACTATGAAACGCTGCTAGCCAATGCTGCAGATGATTTTGAGTGGAAGGAAGTTGATGAAAATGAAGCCTGTGCTATTTGCTATACCAGCGGTACAACAGGGGCACCCAAAGGTGTTGTGTACAGCCACCGGAGTGTTTATTTGCATGCACAGGTTTTAATAACACCCAATGCTGCCAGTATAGGTATGTGGGATAAAGTGCTGCTTGTTGTGCCGCAATTTCATGTGCTGGGGTGGGGGTTTCCCTTTGTGTGTGTAATGGCAGGTGCCGATATGATAATGCCTTCCTGCCACTTGCAGCCTGCTGCATTAATAGATTTGATTGAACTGGAAAAAATAACCATTGCCACAGGCGTACCAACCATTTGGATGGGCATCTACGAAGTACTAAAAAACAATCCTCCTAAACAACCATTAACCCTAAAAAAATATATGGTTGGCGGTTCAGCATTGCCTTTAAGCCTCATAAAAGGATTTGATAAAGATTTTGGCATTACTGGCATTCACGCCTGGGGAATGACGGAGACTTCGCCCCTGGCAACAGCATCTCGACTACAACCAATACACGATCATTTATCACAAGAAGAACAGTATAAAATACTGGCAAAGCAGGGGATTGAATTGCCCGGTGTAGAAGTGCGTATCATTCAGGAAGATGGCAGTGCTGCTCCAAAGGACGGAGTAACTGCAGGCGAGCTACAGGTACGTGGCGCCTGGGTAATTGACAGCTACTACAAAGTGGAAGATAACAGCCCATATTTTTCGCCGGATGGATGGTTTAAAACTGGTGATGTTGCCACGATGGATGCCAATGGATATATGCAGATAACCGACCGTACAAAGGATTTAATTAAAAGCGGCGGCGAATGGATTTCGAGTGTAGCGCTGGAAGTAGCATTGATGGCGCATCCCGCAGTAATTGAAGCCTGCGTTATTGCCATACCGGACGAACGCTGGCAGGAACGTCCGCTGGCTTGCGTGGTACTACGAGACAATACAACCATATCAGCACAAACCTTCAGGGAATTTTTGTTAAAAGATTTTGCCCATTATCAGGTGCCCGAACACTTTGTTCAGGTTTCCCTCATACCTAAAACAAGTGTGGGTAAATTTGATAAAAAAGAATTACGCAGCATGTATGCAGCGGGTGAATTGAAATGGTAAAAAAATAGGCAGTAATCCAATCGATTGCAGCCTGTTGTAAAGATTTTTGTTTCCCTTACCATTAGTCTGGTTACACTTTAAATATAATAGCGCTATTTACAATCCGTCACATGTTGCAACTTCATTAAAAGAACGCTGTAGAGCCGTAAAGTAAACCTGAAAAGTGTTGTCCATTTTTGGGCACCCAATGCCAGCGATGCTTCATTATAACTTTTTGGAATAGCATGTATGGCATCTACTTCTGTATCCGAACCTTTTACTTTAATAATAATGTTATTTTTTTATGCAGGCTGCCAACAACAGCGGCCATTGCAGCAATACATTTAAATACTTCATTAGAAAGTATAATGAAATTAATATAATACTAGCTACCTAACTAATGGGTATTAAGTTAAGTTTAAATCTTGGAGGATGTTTTAATGCATTCTCATGAAATTTTGTATCAGTATTTTTTAAAGAGAGTTTTTATTTTATTGTACAGGGATAAAAATGATAATACTACAATAACAATTTGTTAATGGCAATGGAAACCAATTAATCTAATTTCGAGCGTCAAATCAGAGAACTTACCACCCCTTCTGAAAATACCATAAAATTATACCAGAACTATAAATGAATTTTTCAGGTGTATTACTGCAATAATATATAATACTAACGTGTTTTTTGATTTTTTTAATTTATGAAAACAACAATAAAAATTACAAAAAAAGAAATTATGAAAAATTTAATTTTACTCTCTTGCTTTTTCTTTTTATCAATTAACAGCTATAGTCAGGTTATAGCAGATCCTGCATTGCAAAGTTTATCTGTGAAAACGGTTTCAAATTTCCCCATTAATCCAGATTTACTCCCATTGGGTTATGTTGTTGAATTAAAAGTTCCCATACTAAATTTAAATTTATTGAATGCTTTGCCAGCAGGTACTTGTAAAATTAAAATTGGTCTTGGTTCAAAACTGTTTCTTGATCCAAATTTTGATTTAAATAATACGAATACCAGCCAATATTTTAACTGGACAGCTGTAACCCAGGGTGGACAGGTGCAGCTTACCGGCGACTTAAAATCAATCCTACCTGCAAACTTCGATTCAATTTGCGAATTCAGGGTTAAAGGTTCGGTGGTGGGCACTTCTACTATTACTACCAATTTTTTAATTACCAATCACAATACTATCATCAATCTTTCTGATGAAAACCCATCCAACAACAATGCAGCTTTAGCCTATACAATTATAGAATCTCAGGGAGGCACTACCCCTGTTACCTTTACAGGGCTTGCAGTAAAAAATGAAGGATGCAATATTAAAGTAAATTTTTCCACAGAGAATGAACTGAATGTAAAGCAGTTTGAAATTGAAGCAAGTAAAGATGGCAGGATTTTTACTACCATGGGTCAGCTAGCATCCAATAGCCGTATTAATTATGCATTCTCATTTCCCCTGAATGAAAATAATAAAGCTTCAATTATTTACGTAAGAATAAAATCTGTAGATATGGATGGTAGACTTCAATATACTAATACCCGTACAGTAAAAGGTATTTGTAATGAAAAGCTCGGTGTAAGTCTGTTTCCGAATCCTGCAATAAAAAATAATACAGAATTGACTTTAAGAGCCAATACAGGAATTTTTAACGGAAAGATTGCTATCACTTTATTAGATATGGATGGCAAAATTATCAATCAGAAAGAATTGAACTTATTAAATGCGGATCAGTTTAAATTAAAAACGGGTTTGCTTGCTTCAGGCCAATATCTTATCAAAATAACCGGAAGCGAAATTGAATCTCCTATTATTGCCAGATTTCAGCAGTTGTAAAAATAGTATTAATAATATCCCATATAATGGCTTTGTAATTTTCAAAGATACTATAGCTGTAAGTTGTTATATTTTGGAAAGACTGTCTAGGAAATTGCAAAAAAAATTATGAGAAAACCAATTACAACATAGCTGTCATTTTACAAGAGGAGGATTTCAATAGCAATTCTGCCACTTTGCAGTACACAATCACAATAAAACCAGCGTTGCATTAAATTTTACTCAATTTATTCTTACTAAAAAAGATCGTTCAGTCCTGGTAAATTTCACAGCAGAAAACAACGTAAACTACAGCAATATCAAATTGAATTAAGCAAAAACATCATCAATTTTAAGAGCATGTGAGAACAGACTGCAAGTATCCTGGTTAAATACAAATTTGCTTTTTAAACCTACCATAGGCAATAATGCAGCAAGGCAAATCATACGAATTAAATCGCTGGTTAATGATGGGAAATTTATAAACAGTGAAACAAAAATCGTAAGTGGAATTTGCGACGAAAAAAACTTAAAATAATTTTATTTCCCAGTCCGGTACCAGGCAATAAAATTGGGATAATCATAAAGGCAAATGAAAATACTTTCAATGGTAAGTACAATGTTTCTCTTATTGATTTAAAAGGCAAATTAATCAGTAACCAACTGTTAAATTTAGATGCTGCGAATCCATTTAATTATAAAATAAGCAGTTTACCAGAAGGGCAATTTATTTTAAGGTTGCAAAATAAGATGACACTAAGGTTATTGGATCAACATTCCGTAAATTGAAAAGTTCAATTAAAAAAGAATACCACCATTTTTGTAGGAAAATATTATAATCGAATACCGATTGGCTTTTTTTAAGTTAGTCCAATAGCGATATTTATTGCCAAAAGTAGGTATGTACCAAAGCTACCCCACAAAGGCTTTGCATGAATTTTAGCCAACACACATTGGCCTAAAATGAAATTCATTTTGGGTTAACAATTACTTTCAACACCGATTTCATTTTATCGGCACCTGTAATTTCCAGCTCACAATTTCCTGCAAGTTGAACCGGATAAGTAATTGTAAAAGATGCATTTCCTCCAACATGATTAATGGTCTTACTCAATAAAAATTGGCCAACCGAATTAAACAGCCTTACATGGTAACTACCAGCAGTCATACTATTCATTTGCAAACCAATGCTGCCATTGTTTGTCGGGTTGGGATAGACATACATACCGCCTTTTACATTCATCATAGTCACATTTACAGGGTGGCTGTAGCCGACGGCTCCGTGATTAGTTATACTTTTAATCCGGTAATAATAAACACCTGCGGCCAAATACCCGTCATCTAAACCGCTGTAATTATTTACATACTTGTTATCACCTTTGGCTAAAATGGTAATGATTGCTGTAAAATTAACTCCATCTTTTGACCGTTCAATTTCAAAATGATTGATGTCACTTTCGCCGGTTACAAACCAATCGATTGCTACATCATTATTGAACAAGTAGGCATTGATTGTATTGAAAATAACCGATTTTTTAAATACAATGCGGAATCTGTAAGGAGCTGAGCTGGCCGGAATAGCTTGAGGTATAAAATCATTGCTGGTAAACCCTGCCATATTAATAGCTGTTTTGGTGGATAGATAAGTATCCTCGATATAACCGGCAAGATTTTCATTTGCTATTCCTTTTGCTTCTAATTCCAATCTGTATTGCTTTATTTTTAAACCACTTAGCTGCAAAAAAATTGTGTCTTTTTCTGTTAGTATTTTTCTTCGCTCAATTGCAATTTGTTGTTCATTGTGAAGTATGCCAATATTTTCTGCAAAACTTTTAATTTTTATAGCGTCATCATCATCAACATTGTTGTTATAATTAGCATTAAATGTTGCTAAAACACCATCCACCCAAAAAAGTGAACTATCACTATCAAAAGCAGCCAGGTTTGTGCGCAGGCTCAATTGATTTTCGGCACCCGGGTTGGCAGGACGGCCAAAAGGTGCTGATGCGCTGGTGTTAATTTTATTACTTTCATCAAATTGCAGAGTGCCAGTATTGGTTGCACCAAAGTCAACCATAAAAGCAGCCCCCGATTCGATGGTTCCATCGTTGGGCAAAGTACCTCCGGATGGTTCAATAGATGAACCATCTGAGGTTACCAATGTTTGATCATAAGAATTTCCATTTCTTAAAAAAGAAACAAATGCTCCCACTCCAAAAGAGCCACCCAATTTGGGATCCCATAAATAATATTTATCTTTTAAACCACCTGATTTAACAAGCTTCCTAAAATCAATAGCTGAGGGATATGGATTACCCACAACCTGAAAGCCAGTAGAAGTTACAGGATTTTGGGTGCCAATATTAATTCTCCCTTTTGGAATTAAGGTTGTTATATTAGGTGTTACAAATTGATTTGCTATGATGATCTGTCTATCTCCCCTTATAAAAAGCATATAACCCGGATAGGTAGTTATAGGAATGGTAGTAGCAGATGGAGCAACCCAATTGCCCGAATTAAAATATTTAATAGAAGCATTAGCGGTTGATCCTGCATCATAACCATTGGCAGCAATAATTCCATTTGTAATAGAAGTGCCAATACTATTTGAACCAATAACAGGATTAAATCTGTCTGTACTTTGTTGTCCGTTTTGCCAGGCCAAACTTATAGTAGTTAATCCGGTTTTATGCAAGGGTGCAGTTATCAATCGCCAGGCTCGTCGGTCTGGGATAAATCGTTCTACACTAAAATCAGTAGCGTTCTGGACGGTAACGCCCGTTAAGTCACCCAAACTGGCAGAGCCTTCAACAGTTGATCTAATTTGTACCGGACGATTGTTGAAATCAATTACTGTTCCATCGGCTGCATCAAATGCAACTGGTGCCTTAATATCCAACGAACCGGTGCTGCTTAAAGCAAAGGTTCCGGTTGTAAGATTCTTTATCCCAAGTCCACTCATAATTACATGCTGATACGTAATTCCGCTGGTAACAATCTGGTTGCCGTTGTCGCTTTTCCTTACGTATTCCAATGTGCTACCTGCATTTAAATTGATTGTTTCTATATCACTTTTTATGGATGTATTGCTACCACCATTAAATCCATCCGCATTGCCACATTTAAAAGTAGCATCACTTTCTATCACTACGGACTGAGAGCCAACAGGGCCAATAATACCATCTTCATTCACAGTAAAAATTCCGTTGGATTTTACAGTAAAACTACCACCATCTTTAATGATAATATCGCCAGTGCCTTTACCCACATTGTTACCGGTAACGTTTATGTTAAAATAAGATTTTGAACTTTGGATTTTTTGTGCTGTTGTTTGTGAGCAGCCAAATTCCACTACGCCACCTGTAAGGCGATACGTTCCATTCATGTCTGGTTTAGTCCCGGTTCCAGAACTAATAAATCTGCCATTTGCCATTGTGAAATTAGTAGCAGCACTACCAAATATATTACCCCCGGTATTTATGGTTGTGGCATCAGGAATTGTAACTGTACCGGCAATGGGGGCAATATCATTTGTAGTTATATGCGTCTTATTACCGCCACCTGTAAAACGCAGATTCTGATAATCTGACCGGATACTGATACCCTGATCACCTGCATATCCATATTCAATAGTACAGCCCCCATTTAAAACAGGGGCAATAACAGGTATTGCAGCGTTATTTCCTGTAAAACCCTGCACATCCCTTGTTATAAAAGTGCCATCAATATAAATTGCAGGAGAACCACCAGCATTAATAACCTGGCTTTCTCCGCCATTATCGTAAACACCTTCAGTTTCAATTGATAGGGTGCCGTAAAGATTTATATTATTTACTGGTGATGAAGCCATGGCCAATGTTCTTACTCCACCTACGGTTACTGTCCGCAAGTTTATATCGGTAAAAGGCGGTAATGGTATGGTAATTTTACCGCCGGTATAACCGGTAACTGTTAAGTCAGAAGCACTAGTGCCAGCAAGGTATCCACCCGGAGTACCCGAATTTTCCAGGTAAGCCCAATTTAAATTCAATAAGCTGTTGCCGATATTAAGCGTACCTCTTTTAAGAGAAAGTCCATTGAACAATTCCATTCCCTGGTTACCAAGTGTAACTTTTTTACCATTGCCCCTGCTCACTTTGAGATTGGCAATTGAAGGACCGCTTGTAAACACTCCATCCGGTATTGTAGCATCAGTATCGGCACTTCCAAAAGTTAAGGTAGAAGCTGAACCCATACTTAAAGTTCCATTTATTTTTACAAGTGGCTCTTCACTTCCGCCTGTACCCAACGTGAGGGAATAACTACCATTATCAAGAATGCCGTTTACTAATGTAAGGGCTCTGGCAATTACAAAATCACCATTTAGGGTATTGGTGCCCGATGGAGGATTGTTAATGAGATAAGAAATATTTCCTTCGGGATAAAATAAAGCAGGATTTAATATAAACCCTGAATTGGCTAAAACGACCGTACTAGTTCCATAGGAAAAAGCATCGATTGTACCGGCAGGAACAGGTACGGTACCTGCAATGGTAAGGGTTGCGTTGGAAGGCAAGGTAAATTTACCCGAAACCAGGTTTAAAGCACCCGTAACAGTAGTATTACTTGTCATAGTTACTCCATAATAATCAATGGTAAGATTTCTTACGGAACCCTTTTTTGGTGTTGTAATAGTTGTAAAATCTCCTGTATTGGCTCCTTTAAATTCATAATCCGAAGCACTGCTGTACACCCTCGTATTGGTTTGCACCGCACCTAAGCCAGCAGCGGCTGTAATACCATCAAATACCGAAGTAATTAATGTAGATCCAGGAAGCGTGTAAAACGCTGTACTTACAGAGCTACCCGAATTTGTTATTGTGTACCCCTGTGTATTTAAGGTTCCATAAACATACATAGAATCTGCATCCCACATCCACAGGTAATTTTTTAATTTTACAACAGCATCAGCAATTACATAATAAATAATTTGCCCTCTGCTAGTATTGTTTCCATACCCAATATTTACCATTTGCGTACCAGCGGTTCCATTAAAAAACAGGGCGCTATTAGTATTAACTTTCTTATTACTTCGTGAGAAATAAGCATTGGCTCCAACTGATAAATTACCAGCCAGATGCAATGTAGCAACATAATCTGCAGCAGCTGGATTTCCTGAACCACCTGCAAAATCCAATCTTGCAGTTGATACATCTGCTACCGTTATATCCCCGGCAACGTTTAAAGTGGAATAACCGCCACCAGCATTATAATCGTTTAATATTAGCGTTCCGCTATTTACAACAATATTTTTTACAGTATTGGTGAATGAAGATGTAGTTGCCCCCATTATTGCAACATAAGCGGCACCTGTTTTATTGATTGTTAATGTACCTTCAACTCCAAATAAATTATTATTGATTAAAAAATAATCAGCTGAATTTGTTTGATTACAATTCCAGGTAAAATTTCCAAATAATTGACTTAAACCGGTAGGGGCTGTGGATGAAATTGTCATACCTGTTACAATGCAGGTAGAGGTTGGGTTCCACGAAGCAGCCGGTATTTCACCTATAAAAGGTATTGCATGGTTATATGTTGCTGCAGATTCAAAACTTACGCCAGCACCGGTTGTAATAAAAGTACCATCTCTCCAGGAAATATTTCCGTTAACCAATAAATCGACAGTTGCCAGACCATCATTTATGGTGAATGAACCTCCGTTTATTGATAACGAAGCACCTGCTTCAATAGTAATATCGTCGGCAGTTATCGTACCAGTACTTGTAATATTATAACCATTGCGAATTATAATTCCCTCAGCATTTATACCAGGCACTAATGTTGCGATTGCCCATGGAGTAATTCCATTATCGGGCGAGTATTGCCAGTTACCTGCCATGTTCCATTCACCTCCATCAACATAGCTTCTAAAAAAATCCGAAGCAAGATTTGCAGTAGTTATTGCAGCGGCTTTATCAGCGTTTATTTTTTCTTTTATTCCATTAGTTGAATTCGATTTACTCATCGCTTTTTCCGGGTCTATTGCCTTATTGACATCACCACCAAATAAAGTTTCCCGCAGGGTTTTCCATGAGTTATTTGCTATTGCTTTTTGAGAATTAAAAGCATACGTAGTTGCGGATAAATCTGCTACATCAAATGTAAATAGTTGAGATTTTGTGGTAGCCTGCCCCCTAACTATTTGCGGTTGCCATATCAATATAAAAAACAAAACAAACAGGTATATCTTTCTCATCATGTCTAATTTTGAAGCCGCCTGTTAACAGGTATATTTCATTTAAAGTATAAAAAGTATTGGGTTTAACTAAAAGAAGATCAATAACAATATTAAGTAACTGGAGTTACTATAAAATCATGAAACTGTTAACTTTAATATCGGCAAAATTTTAAATGTTCTTAAAATAAAATATGCATGAGCAAAGCCCATGCATATTTTATTATTATTGAAAATTATAAACAGAAATAAACTATTGCTTAGAATTTTTCAAACTTCAATACCGTTGATTCTTTAGCATCTGCACTTGCTACTTTTATCAGGTATTTACCTGCAGCAATTTTGCCAAATCCGTAACTGAAGTTGGTAACAAAATTCATTTGTAATGCTTTGGTCTGAATCAGTTTACCAGCAACATCGTACATACTGATATTGTATTTTCCATCCATTTTACCCTGAACCAATTTAATGTTAACGGCGCTTACATCTTTGGCAGGATTTGGATAAATACTCAGCTTTAAATTACCTTCGGGAATTGCACTGATAACACCAAATTTCTTTGCTACTCTATAACTTAAAGAACTGGCATTATTAGAACCATCTTCATCAGATAAAATAATAGCCGTGTTGTGATTGGTTATTAAAAAGTTGGCAGTGATGGTAGATTTGCCTTCAGTAATAGCCTTAACTCTTACAGCAAGATCCAACGAATTAATATCAGCCGGTAAAGCTTTTACCAATTCACCTGTAAGTTGAAACTGACCACCGCTTTCAACAGCACTCCATTTAAAGAAGCCATTAGCAGTGATACTGTTCAAATCAAAATTTGGATCAAGACCTAATTTAGAACCAAAACCAATTTTGATTTTGGCAGACCCTGCTGGTAATCCTTTACCATGGTTAGTATTGCCAACCGGAATGGTTAGTTTAAGCAATTGCTCCTGTTGAATGCTTTCCGCATCAACTGCTTCACCGGTCATGTCGGTGATGGCTATTTTACCCAATTTAGCATCGGCAAATACTGCTGTTCTTTGTGCCTGCGCAAAGCTACCCAAAGATGCCAAAAGTAAACCTGAGATAAAAAGTCCTTTCAAATGCGACCCTTTTGTTTTTGAATTATATTTCATAATTAGTATTTTAAAATATTTTTTAAATAACCAGGGGATTTTGCAACCCCCTGGTTTTATTTTTTTACTCCGCCGTCATTATTATTGAATTCAGGTTATTGGTCAAATTTGTTTCGCCGTTAGCCTTACGCAACCTTGCACTTAATGTAAAGGTTGAAATGTTAGACGTAGTACGTGTAAACGTAATAGCCACATTTACTTTTTGCAAACAGAATAATGTACCTGGATTTGATGCGTTACTTGGATCAGTAAGAATGATAGAAACAAAAGCAGAGTTGCTGTTGTCAATCTTCCATCTTGAATTATCCAACGTATAAGTAGTAGCACCAACAGTTGTTGAGAAAATAGAATTGTTGAAGTTGATAGTAAACCCTGCAACTTTAGTAATTCTGATTGTATCACCAACTGCTGAGTTACCATTCAATTCGGAGATATTGTAAACAATGGTTTGTGTTACACCTGGTGTAGCAAAGAAGCTACTGGTAATGTCAGATCCCAATGAAATATCGGGGATACCACCAGTTGGCTGAGTAATAACAGTTGCTGCTGAAGTAGCAGTACATCCGTTAGCATCAGTTACAGTAACGATATAGCTGCCAGCTAATAAGCCTGTAAATAAACCTGTAGCAGCACCAGTTGTGTTAACTGTAGGCCCTGCAATAGTGTAAGAATAAGGTGCAGTGCCACCTGATGATACAGCATTAATAGAACCCTGACTTGCATTAAAACAATTATTATTAACAGTTCCCGTAACACTGGTGGTTAATAAAGAAGGCTGAAAGATAGTAACCGATGTTGAACTGGTACAACCAGCAAGCGTAGGATCGCTTACAGCACCAGAAGAAATAGTGTAAACACCCGGAGCCAAACCGCTTACAGGGCTTGATGTACCAACTACTACGTTAGCAGCATTTCTTACTGTAAAAGTTACACCTGGGCTTGTTACAACATTTAAGATACCATTATTGGCACCAAAACAAGTTACGTTAACCTGTGTAGTTGCAACAGTAATAGGCAAAGTGTATTGCAATTTGGCGGCATTGTTTTGTAAATCATCATCAGCTAAAGTTGCTTGTAAGTTTACAACATTGATTTTAGACTGAATGTTTGAAGTACAAGATAATTTTCCTCTAACATTAAATACTAATACATCTGCGAAATCAGCTGGTATAGTTGCAATCTGCGTACCAGTAATGATAACACTGTCAGCAACAATTGCAGATGTCCATGTGAAATAAGCACTTAATGGAGCAGTTGCCAAATTGAAAGCAGGATCAACACTTAATTTAGTACCAAGGTTAACTCTTAACTGAATGGTACCGTTCGGTACACTGTTCAACTGGTTAAGGTTGTAGAAAGGAATGTTTAACTGGTAAGCAGTAGTAAACAACAAGGTGTTGGCACTTTGTATTGCATTACCCAATGTTGTGAAAAGCATCTGACCTAAGGCCGGATCTGCACTTACCGGAGCTGGAGAAACTAAAATTACTGGTGATGTAACTGAAGTACAAAGGTTAGCATCTGTAACTGTAAATGTATAAGACCCAGCAGCTAAACTTGTAAATACACCAGATGCAGCACCAGTTGTGTTGGTAGTAGTTCCAGAAGTAATTACATAAGATTTAGCACCTGTACCACCCGGAGCAGTTACTGTGATAGTTCCTGTAGAACCAGGGGCAGTAGTAATAGCAGTTGTAACAGCAGCTGTAGCAGCTATTGCTGTCGGTTGGCTTACTGTAACAGGTGTTGCAGTTGCAGAACAAGTCGTTGTTGCAACTTCTCTTGCAGTAATTGTATAAGTACCAGCACCAACTGTAAATGTATTGCCAGACTGGAAAGCACCACCGTTTAAACTGTACTGAACTGCACCATTGGCACCGGTAGCAGTTGCTGTTAATGTGGTAGTACCACCATTACAACTAATAGTTCCGGCAGCAGCTGATACAGCTATAGTACAAGCTGCACCTAATGTAACTGAATTAGAAGTAACAGCACAACCATTGGCATCACTAACAGGGAATGAATAGGCTCCCGCTGTCCGTGTAAATGTACCTGTTCCTGTATAAGCAGACGTACCACCGGTAGCGGTTACGGTAATAACTCCTGTACCACCAAAAGTAGTGATTGGAGTAGTAACAGCTGCTGTTGCAACTACCTGAGTTGGTTGTGTAAGGGTACCTGTAACTACAGATGTACAACCGTTGGCATCAGTAACAGTCAATGAATAAGCACCTGCACTTCTGGTAATTGAACCTGTTCCTGTATAAGGAGCAGTACCGCCTGTTGCAGAAACTACCACAGTTGTTGATCCACCAAAACATGCAATAGTACCTGGTGTGCCAGAAGCCACAAGAGCAGTTGGCTCAGTTACAATAACAGCTGTTGCTGTTGCAGAACAGGCAGTATTAGCTGCTTCTCTAACAATAGCTGTGTAGGTACCAGCTGGTACAGTAAATGTTGGTGATGATTGAAAAGTTCCACCATTAACATTGTATTCCAATGTACCTGTTGCACCGCTTGTTACAGCTGCAACGGTTAATGTAGTAGTTCCACCAAAACAAATAACATTACTTACTTTAGTAGCAGTAGCACCTGTAATGTTACAAACTGCACCAGCAACTACATTATATCCCGCAGTAGCTGCGTCATCAGCAGTATTGTTACCAGAAAGTGAACCTGGTGCAGTACAGTTAGTTTTGAAAGTTATTTGCCCTGACATGCTACCAGCGCCAGCAGCAGAACCGCCCAGCAAATTGAGTATTACCTGACCTACTCCAGCTACTGGAATAATTGTACCACTGTTACAAATATTAGCAACCTGTGGATTCACAGTAGTAATAGTCCAGCCTGTTGCAGTTTGTCCGCTGGGTATGCTGATATTTGGAGGAACAGTTATCTGAACCTGTATCCTTCCCGCAGGAATGGACGAGGTAGGTCCTGTGTTGTTAACCCTTATCTGCAGTGAGCCGGATCCGTTAATTATAATATTACCCGAATTGAGCGTAGTCAAATCCAGGCTTGCATTTGCCTGCGCAAAAACTCCCATAGAAAAGAAAGCACCTGCCAGGAAAAGCATGAATTTTTTAAAAAGTTTCATTTTTATTTATTTTAGTAATTAACAGTTATTATTAGTTTGTACCTAAAGCCTGAAGGGCTCCATTATTTAAAGGTGTAGCATCTGAACCACCACTGAGTGTTACAGAAAGGTTAGAACTTGTACCGTTTGGTGTGGAGGCTGGGCGTGTTACATTAAAGCCAAGCTGAACAAAACCTCCCTTAGGAATTATAACACCTGGTTTGGAAGAGGCAATGATGTTAATACCATCGTCCCTGAAATTCCAGCCAGAGTTTGTATAGGCGCCTTCTGCATTTGAACCGTCTGTACCAGATTGATTAACACTTGTAAGTGTCAAGCCAGGTACTGTAACAGTAAAGGCACCAACCTTTGTAATAGAAAGGGTAATGATACCGCTTGAAGTACTGCCACTATTTTCAAGTACAAATATTCCAAGACCTTTTGTTTGATTAGTATTAAACAAGTTACCAGTAAGTAGAATCCCTGGAGACATATCAACACCAGCATTCAAATTAGTTGGGTCTGTTACGATGGCAGCACCTGGCCTGTAATCAGGGTTAGTAAAATTCCATGCATTTACTAAAAGAGAACAGGTATTTACTGAATCGTTGGCATACTCCGGCTTGAACAAGCGGTCACGTGTAGGTTGATCTTCAGCAGCAACTGCTTTACCGAGTGATGATGTTACTGTACTAGTTCCATTAAACAATGTAAGGGTGCTGGTAAAATCCGCAGCAATAATGTTGTTTCTGAAAACCAAAAGATCATTATCGGTATTTGCAAGGGTAAAGTTGTTGTTGTTAAGGAACAACCCAATTTGATGATTCATCAAAATACTGTTCACAATCTTCAATTCGGTATTTCTCCTTAAACGGGCACCCCTGCGGAAACCATTTGCTGTTGGTGCAACCGCACTTCCAGCTGCATTACTTGCACAACGGTAGCCACCAATCGCAGTCACGTTATAAAAACTTCCGCTTGTTTTTGGCACAACAGTCAGACTGGTGCCAACGGGATCATTGTCGGATTCGAAACCCTCAGAAGTAGAAACTGCCGGATTATCTGAAATAGCAGGATCCCTTACAACCAAAGCATATTGTACTGTGCCGCTGTAACCATCATCGGTATCAAGGCCATCATCCAAGCTTCTGTATGCAACTAAATGCTTACAGTTAACGGAACCTCCAAACCATTCAAAAGCATCATCGTTAATAAATGAACACTGAACGTAGTCAATGGTAGTGCCACGGCCAACCGATCCCATAGTAAGACCGTTAATTTCGTTGTTTGGTGCAAATACATAACCACCATACTCAATACGAACATATTTCAATGTACCTGAGTTGTCATTATCATCTGTGCCACCATGTGCATTATTTGGGTTTAATTGAGAGATACCCTCAATGAACAAATTCTGGCTTTGGTTATTCCTTGCTTTTCCAAGTATGATAACTCCACCCCAATCAGCAAGGCCCCTTGCACCAATGGCTTTATTAGAAGTAAAAACAATAGGATTGCACACAGTTCCCTGTGCATCAATTTTGGCACCTCTTGTAATGATGAGCGATGAATTTGCTACCGTTTCATCACCACGTATAACCGTTCCTGGCTGAATGGTAAGTGTAACCAATGAGTCAATGTAAACAAGCCCTGAAATTTTGTAAACATTGTTGCTTGTCCATGTTTCATTGGCGGTAATAGTACCAGATTTTGTAACTGTTGCTGCACCATATACAGCATTCTGTGGATCCCAGTTTGTCCAGGAATCTGTCCACTGTGGCACGGGTGCCGGCGCAAAAGCACCACGGTAACTGGTTAGTTCAACCTGTGCATTTGCTATCATTGCTGTAAACAACATTGATACGATAACTAAAAGATTTTTTTTCATTGTAATTTTTTTTGTTTAAATAATTGTTTTTAGTTTTTTAATCGAAAATTTAGTGTTTGTTTTTTTTCATTTTTTATTTTAAAGTTTTTGTTTTAAAAATTGATAGTGTGTTTGGAAGATTTCAAATTTTCTTTAAGCAGTGAAAATTTTTACAAAAAACTATTAGTGATACAGCAGATAAATAGGAGATTTTAGAAGTAGGCTTTATTTGCAAAGTATAAGGCATAGTAATAGTGTTTACCATTTTTATTAAATGATATTAATTGTTCCCTCGTAAAAAGTTGATAAAATTTACTTGCTAAATTTTAATTAAAAATCAGTAGGTTTTGTGCAGGGTTGTGGATTTGAAATTAGTATTGAAACCTGCACTTACAAATCATTTATGCTGTTAATTTTTTTCAGATTGTAAACCTAAAACAAAAAGTTAAAATGGATCTATAACCATCTGTTAACAAAATGCAATCAAATTGTTAAGCAGATATTTAATAATAAAAATTAATTTTTTATTTGGTTAATATTTTTAAATAAGATGATAAATATTTTATTACGCTGTAATTAGCCAACTCGTTTTATATATTTTTTCAACTTAAAAATGAATAAACCATAATTGAATTTTTTTATAAGAATGAAAGTGAAAAAGCAGGAAGCCCGGTCTGCTGAAACCTTTTAGGGTGCTGCCTTTTAAATATAATTTACTTGCAACTTTTTTGTTTTTTTATTTTGAATTGATCAATTTTCCGGTAGGGCATATTTACGTATTGCGCCAATTTTTGAATTTTCATTCTGATTTTTCAGCACATATTTCGGCTTCAACAGACTTTCCGGTTTCAGTGTAGTATAAAGAAAGGTTATAAAAAATATTAGGTGTATGAACAGTTGATTTTTTTATACATTCAACTGAATAATTCAATGCTGCTATATTGAACCCATTTGTAAAGCAATACGTTGCTTTACTTTGATCTGATATGGCAAAATGTTACTTTGACCATAGGCCATTCACCAAAGTGGATAATCCATCCGGACTTATTTTTCATTCTTATTAATTCATCCAGTTCTTTTATTTCTCCAGTTTCATTGCCAGTTAATATATTTGTTTCAGCTATCACAGGCAGTTGCGGGTATTTAACTGATTTTACATAAATAACCGCAAGTCCGTCAAAATAAACAGGTTTATAAACCGAGTTTTTTATGGGTAATAAAATACTCCCACCACCCGCTGGCTTTTAAGTAAGGGAAGATAACAATGTCAGGATCGTGTTCTTTTAATAACGGCAATATTCCATTTCTGGAAGTCAGGCTTTCAAAATATTTTGTAAAGAAATTTTCGTCGAGCAATTCCATCCTGCCGTCAATAAATACTTCATCGGTATCGTTGGCCATCAGGTAGCCACCAAAATCAAGATGGTTTAAAATCTTACCCTTCATTTTATTTTTTTGCAAAAATAAAGTGGCTTCCACTGGCAACTGATCATTGTCAAACCCAAACCCGAATCTGTAAGGTGATTGCCGGAAGATAGGGTACCCACCGGTAATGCTGGTAATTATAATTAACAATGCTATTGTTATAACTGCAACTAACAAACGCTTATATTTCCTGCAATAATATTGCCCGCTGGCAATGGCTTTTGAATGCTGCTTTTCATTATTCAATACAGGGTTCAGTTTTTTGCTGAGCAAATAATTTATAACAAGCGGTACGCTTATCACTACAAAAAATCCATAATTCTTATACGCCAAACAGAGTATGACAAAATAAACTGCCAGTAAAAGAAAGTTCGTGTACTGTTTAATTCGTACTGAATATATCATAGCCAGCAATGAAATAACAGTATAAATATGCAAAAGAAAAAGTGGGTTTGTAAAATATTTAGTACCAAGCCTCCTTATTATAGTACCGGAAAAAGGACTCTATATTTCACTGATGTATAATTTTTGAAGGCTGTTGCCGGAGATGGAGATAAATTGAGAAAGCGGATATAAAAGGCCGTGATAAAATAAGGATTAATAATAAATACCGCCAGTGAAAACCCTGCATAACGCAATAATTTTTTATCAGGATTACCGGTTTCCAAATAAGTACCTGCCAGGTAAATACCAATAGTAACCAACCCTAAAATAGCAAGGCTATGTGAATTTATCCATATTACAGTTATGAGGGGTTGTAGAAATAGTATATTTTGTTTCCCTCTTTTATAAGATTCAATGTAAACAACGTGAGATTTAAAAATATCCATGATAACACATGCGGCCTTATTTCAAAAGTGAGGGGCTGTACAACAAGGATGGCAATCAAAGAAAACACAACAGCAGCTTTTGTAAATTCAGAACTTTCATTCCGGAATAATCTCATCCAGATAAACACAAAAGATCTAGTTATTAATAGTGCATTGCTAATTACCACGAGTTTTGCGTTGCCTGTTTTGTACAATGTAAATATCAACAATTGATAAAGCCACTGTAAATCATAATAGTTATTTCCTGATGAAGGATAGGTAAATGAATCAGTATAAATAAACCGTTTATTGACTACTATCCATTGAGCCGATCTTAAATGAAAACCGAGGTCAGGACTGTATATTTTCAACAATCCCATTGTAAATATCAATATAAATACGACAACTAATGTTACCGATCTGGCACCAGAAATAACATTTATTGTTTGTGTTTGCATAAACTGTATGGTGGGGTGATGGCAATTGTTTTCAGGCCAGGCCCTTTACAAGAGTATCCTAAACTGTACTTTTTACATGCTTCAGTTTCTCAGGTATCATTCTTCCGTCTTCAATAAAATCGATTTCCGCCTCTTCATGATATTCCGCATTCTGGTTCACTTTCCACAGGTAAAACAATTCTTTTTCTACAAGTATATTTTTTACGGCAAGCATGGCTGTAATCATGCTATGATCTTGGTTATTATATTTATGCATTCCGTTCCTTCCTATCAAATAAATTCCAGGATAGCATAAGAGATGCTTTTTTATTTTATCAATATGTTCCTTGTAATTTTTATCAAACACAGGGTATGCTTTCGCCTGCTTAACCACATGCCCGTTTAAAACTTCATCTGCATTTCCCAGTCCCATGTGTTGCAATTCCTTTTTAGCTAAATTGATGAGCGCTTCATCACTGCTGTTCCAAAAGGCGTCGCCTTCAAAACAAAAATATTCAAGCCCGTAACATGCCATTGAATCATCAGGAACCATGTATGAACTCCAGGATTTAAAATTTTGTACACTCCCTACTTTAATAGAGGGATCATGTATGTATATCCAGTTGTTAGCAAAAATATTTTTCTCTGGCATCATTAAGACGACAGTAATAAAATCCCTATATTTTAATTGACTTGCAGCAATTATAGCTTCCCCCGGCAACGAAGGATAAATATTAGGCACAATATCTCTAATTGGTGCAGATGAAATGATAAAATCGAAGCTTTCTTGTAGTGTGCCATTCTCTAGACCAACAGACCACTTTTTATTTTTGAAATACAATTTTTTTAACCCGGCATTCATTTCCAAAGTAACACCAAAAGCGATTGCTTTTTTGGCACATGCTTCCCACATCATGCCCGGTCCTCTTTTAGGATACCTAAAGGTATCAATCAATGTTTTTATTAATTTATCATCCCCCTTTTTTTGCCAGCCAAGGGCATGTTTAATTGCGGTTGAAAGGTATAATCCTTTTATCCGCTGTGATGCCCAATCAGCGGATATCATCGAACAGGGAATACCCAAACTTTTTCTGTATAGGTTTAAAAAAAAATCTGGTAAAGTTTTCTTCCGAAATTATTACAAACCCAGTCTTCAAAACTGATCACTTTTCTTTTGGGATACACCCTTGCCCAACAAAAGCTGAGTACACATTGGGTGGATGTAATGAAACCAGGCTTCCTTAGTGCTTCCATTGCCAAGAGGGGGTAGAAAAAAAAAATTTAATTGTAGTATATACTGGATTTTCGGGATACAGTTAGCATATCGTCTCCCAGTATTTCAGTCCAAAAACCTTCCACTTCCCTGCTCTTGGAGAAAAACCTGTGACCACCGATGTCAAAAAGATACCCTTTGTATTCTGTTCTGGAAATTCCACCTACGTATTTCTTGTCCTTTTCAAATACAACAACCTCCTGCCCAGCTTTTCCAGGCAAATAGGCAGCAGTAAGACCAGCTGGGCCAGCACCAATAATTGGTATTCGCTTCTTTTCTTTTTCTATTTCTATTTTTTTGCACCATTCGATAATACTGCAAACATCTTAACTAAAGTATTACCATTTGTAAGTTGCCGTTAAAGTAAATACCCTGGGCATGATAGTGGATGAAAAGTATTTATCGTATTTAGAGAACTTTTTATCCTGATCCACATCAAAATAAAAATACAAGGGCCGGCCCAGTATATCACGAACGTTGAATTTAAGTTCCAATTTATTATGAACTAAGGATTTTACGATTTGAAGATCTGCAACGGTTCTGGCTTTTTCATAAATATTTGGCGACACCTCGGTACCTACAATAAAAATACGGTCGCCCACACTATTTAAGGATAAAGCAGATGAAAGTCCCAGTTTTTCGTCCTCGTATATGAGGCTGCTATTTAAAACATAGGGCGATTGTCCCTGGAGTGCCCGTTCCCTGAAATTAGTCGGGTCATCAAAAAAATCATCCGGCACCCGTACTTTCGATTTGATTAAAGATGCGTTGGCAGCAAAGGTCAATTTACTTAACAAACCTGCGCTTTTGGGGGCAAAAATTGTAGAAAGTAAGGTTCTGAACTCGGCCTCAATGCCAAAGTTTTTTGCAGATATTACATTAACATACTGCAACTGACCGGTATTGGTTTTGTCTCTCTTGAATTCTATCGGATTTTGAAAGTCTTTATAAAATACCGATATCGAAAAAAGTTGTGCCCTTCCGGGGAAAAATTCATACCTGAAATCATAGTTATTGATCTTTGCCCTTTTCAATTTTTCGCTTCCTTCAACTGAAAATTGTGTAGTGAAATCATAAAAGAGGTAAGGAGCAAGTTCTCTATACTCCGGTCTGTTCAATGTCTTTGAATAAGAAAGCCGGAGATTCATCTTTGTTGTAAGTGCGTAAACAACATTGGCAGATGGCAATACATCTGTAATTACTGTATTCAAATTCACTGTGTCCTGAAATCCTCTTACCGAAAAAAGTTTCTGGTTAAATTTTTCCACCCTTATGCCATAAACCAGGCGTAGTTTTTTTAACAGGCGCTGATCCGTCATCATGTAAGCATGTGTAAGTGCCGAAGATGCAGTATAATCTGAATTTGCATCGGTACCATCATTCAGCTTAAATCCGCCCATGCCGCTGGGCAACAGGCCCAGGTTTGGCTCGGTAAATATTTGATTTTCCGGGAGATCCCGGAGCGAATTATCAAAAGCGACTCCATTATCGTTGTACGGAGAAAACCCTAATGTACGGCTGGCTACAGCTCTTTCCCTTAGCTGGTAACCGGCGCCAATTTTTAGAATTTGTTGTTTATTACCAAATAGTGTGTAGGGCTGCGTTATGTCTGCTTTTATACTTTTGATATTTTCACTCAACGTATTGAAAAACATATTGCCACTGCCAGTAAACTGCGCTGGCGGCGATACAAAAATTGGATAGGTAAATCCACCATAAAAGGTTCGTGCAAGGCTGGGAATATCCCGGTTTATCATGCTGTAAGAAGCCAGCCAGTTTATCTTTGTTTTCCAGTTACCCACCTGGTGCTCACCTGCCAATTGAGACGAATAAATTTTGTTTGAAGTAAACCACCTAACTTTTTCACTGACGAATGTAGTAGGGTCTGAAGTATAATCCGGGTAACCGCTTCGTTTACCCAGCTTGTTATCTGTATTAATACTCAAATTATTCTTCCAGCTTAAACTGTTTCTATTGTCGAGTTTTATTGAAACATTTTCTAATAAGGCTACCACTACTTCATGATTGTATATACTATCCTGGTATTTTCCGGGATGATCAAGCGGTCCGTCAACAGGCGCTCGGTTATCAAATCCGTAACTGTCCCTGCCGCCCTGTGTTAAAGTGTAGCCCTGTTTATAGTGAACTGAAAACACAGCCCCTAAAAACTCCTTTTGCTTCCTTTCAATGTTGAAACCTGACGAAACCTGGAAACTAAAGTCCGGCGCAGTGTTACCCTCACTAACGCCCCATTTGTAATTTTTAAAAAGCTTGGCAGCCGCTGCTTTTTGTACAAAATTAAATTGCGTAAAATCATATCTGGATGGCACCCCGGCAGGCAACGCCCTGGTTCCATCATCTATGCCCAGCCAATCTGTAGATCCTTTAGCATCGGAAAATAATCGTTGTTTTCCCGTAGTAACACTGTTATAGCCCATACTAAAAGAAACCGAAGTAAAGTTTTTTGCAGGAATAGATTTGGTAGTGATATCAATGATACCTCCGCCAAATTCAGCAGCCCTATCGGGTGTAGCAGTTTTATATATGATTAGATTATCCAGAATTGATGCCGGAAAAATATCAAACGCAAATGCTTTTCTGTCGCTTTCCGTACTTGGCAGTGGGGCTCCATTAATAAATGCTGCATTGTACCTGTCATTTAATCCACGTACTACAACAAACCTATCATCCTGTATGCTGGCACCGCTTACCCTTTTAAGCACATCACTGGTACTTCTGTCTGGTGTTTTCCTGATTGATTCAGCGGAGATTCCATCGCTTACACTGGCACTATTTTTTTGGGCAATTAAAATGGATGCTACTGATTCTCTTGCTGCTTTTATTCTGGGGGTAGTTATTATCACTTCTTTTTCTGTCCTTCCATTTAATGATATTGTAACAGATGTTACATCTTTATCTTTAACCACTATTTCCTCAATAATCTTTTCGTTATAATTTACATAACTGCATTTGAGTGAATATGTACCTGGGGCAAGTTTAGTAAAACTGAAACTACCATTTTGATCTGCAATTGCAATTTTTGATTTTTCAATAAGGGTAATGGTAGCATTTGACAAAACCTGCCCGGAACCAGCACTGATAATTTTACCAGAAATTTTACCTGTTTGTGCAAACATAAAATTTGAAAACAAAAGCATCAATTCCAATACAAAAAACTTTCTCATTTACCTGTTTAATTTTTAGCAAATCAAATTGATTATAATGAAAAGTATGTAAAGAAATTGTTACGTAAATATTATCTATTACTTCCCTTTAAAAAAATTAAAACTATAAAAAATTGAACCTGACAAGAATTAAATAGTTAACGATTACTTAATAATGTCGACTCCAGAGTCAAAGAATCATAACCTATTTTCGCCACGCAATTATGTTATAAAAAAATATTTAAATTTTTTAATCAGCTCAGTTTTATAATATTGATTTGATTTAAATTATTAGTTGGGTTACGTTAAAATCTTTCTAGTATTTATTCAGGAATTTATTAAGAGAAAATGTAAAGAATATTTAATAGCAGTTTTAAAAAAGCATCTAGTTCCCAAAAAATAATTATCCGATTATTTAAACAAATAAAAAAGTATGAGGCTATTTAGAATAATAATTTTGGTTTTATTATGTGCTGTTTCCAATCAAAACGCCGCATCTCAAAATGTATTGATTAATGTGTTAACCCAAAACTCAGGAATAGTGCGTAAGGGCAATACCATTTTGTTTGAGGTCACTATAAATAATACTGACCCTGTTTCAAATGTTGGTATATACAAACTAAAAGTTCAGGTAACTGTACCGGATTCCATCGTTGAATTACTTAAAAAAGGGCATAACCTGCCAACGGGGTGGGAAATAATTTCAATTAATAAAAATACAATTACGTTTTCAAATGGAAAGGACATCATTGCAGCAAATGATGCAAGAACACTATTAATTGCCATCAAGGGTAAGAAAATTGGTGGCCCTTTTGGAATATCAGGCCAATTGTCTTTTTCAGATGGAAGTGCTCCAGGGCTGGATCCGGGTTCATTAAAAGGAGATAATCCTTCAGATAATTTTGCAATGTCGTCTTGTCAGGTTAAAAAATAAAGTTTATAAAGAATTTTTAAATTGATTATTAATATTAATAGAAAATGAAACAGCTCTTCAAAATAAGCATCATTTCTGCTATTGCAGCATTTTTTTGGACCGGAGTTTTTGCCCAGGCAAATGCCAGCCTGGATTTGACTACGCTCAATTCGGGTAATATTATAGTGAACGGGGTAGGCTCTCTTCAAATAAGGGTTAATAATACAGGACCAACTTCTTCAATTCCGGCAGGTAAGATACAGGTTCAGATAACAGTTCCTCCAAATATCAGCATACCCAGCGGCCAAACTGCAACAGGTTGGACAATCAATACTGTAAATTCTCAGGTTGCTAATATTTGTAATAGTGGTACAATTATTCCAGTAGCTGGACAAGGTGAGGTAATACTCAATTTGCTAGGTGGGCCTGTTGCAGGCGCTGGTAGTATGTCAGGGCAAATAACTTTCAAAACTAACTGTACTGCACCAGGTTCACTTTCTGGTAACAATACTGCTGATGACGCAGCTACAGCGGGCTATAACGTAGTGGTTGGTTCTGCATGTACAATTGCTATATCTTCTTCTGCTGGCACTATCGCCTGTAATGGTGGTACAACTACATTAACTGCAACTGCAAGTGGTACTGCCAATATAGTTGAATACAGTTTAAATGGTGGTGCTTTCCAGGCAGGCAATACTTTTACAGTTAATGCTGCTGGTTCTCCTTACTCGGTTACTGCAAGAGAAGTTGCTACGCCAGCTTGTACTGCTACCGCTACTGCTGTGTCGGTTACGGAACCAACTGCTGTTACTTCATCTGCTGCTGTAACCACCCCCATTACTACCAGTGGTGGAACTGGAGCTATCACTGCTGTTGCTAATGGTGGAACAGGTGCATTCACTTATTTAATTACCAGTGGTACAACAATCAACACTACAGGCGCTTCTTCAGGCATATTCACTGGCTTACTTTCAGGTAATTATACATTTACTGCCACTGATGTAAATAATTGTTCATCCACTACTTCACCAATATTTTTAAGCGATTTCCCACCATTGCCGGTTACACTTAATGATTTTAATGCTGTCTTAGTTAACTGTCAACCTTCATTAAGATGGGTAACTGAAGGCGAAATAAACAGCCAAAAATTTGAAATAGAAAGAGCCAATCAAAAAACTGTTAACTGGAGTAAAATTGGCGAAGTTGCTGCCAACGGTAATAGCACTATTAAAACTAAATACAATTTTACGGATAATACAATAACATCAGAAAAAATATTGTACCGTTTAAAAATAATTGATAAAGATGGCAGGTATAAATATTCTCAAGCTTTACCTGTGTCTGTAAATTGTAAAACTATGCAGTTAGCCGTTTTTCCTAATCCGGTGCAGATTGGCCAGTTGTATGTAAGCATGACTGGTACAAAAGGAAAGACCCAGGCAAGATTACTTTCATTTACAGGACAGGAAATATTAAAAGTCAACATCAGTATCGGCACAAATTCATTTAATGTTTCAAAAATTACCAACGGTGCTTACATACTAAGTGTAGAAGATGCAAATGGGTTTAGCAAAAAAATTAAGGTGCTGATTCAAAATTAATTTAAGTATCTTAAATTTAAAAGAAACAAACCGTGTCAGCAATGAGGCGGTTTTTTATGTTAAAATAAATAAAGGAGATTTTTTTCTACAGAAATTTTTTTTAAAAATCAAAAAAATATAAACCGTAAAAAAATGCGTTTTAAATTTTAAGCAATTCGGTAGCATCGCAAAACATGATTGGTAAATTTAACAGTTAGAAGTATTGCCGTTTCAGTTTGTTTTTATGATTACTTTTTTTACAAACTTAAGCACATTTTTTACTTGCTTCAATGTTACCAAGGTATTAAAAAATTGTAAATTAATTAGTATAACTCTATACAGGTTGTTATTAAATTTAGATTTGATTTAAAGACCAAAATGAGTTTAAAAAAGGGAAAATTATTGTTGGTTACAGCCAGGCAAGATGACTTGCAACCGATTACTTTCAGGTTACAAAAAGAGGGATATGAAATACATGTAACCGATATGACAAATGTTACCAATTTTGTAAAAAGCTATTTTCCTTTTGCCATTATTTTTCATCTGGAATCTTTGGAAAAAAAATTGTTTGAAGCTTGTAAAACAATCCGTTTGCAAAAACAATTTAATTCAACTTTTATTATTATTCTATCTTCAATAAATGATGAAGAATTCATGATTACTTGTTTTGAAACAGGAGTCGAGTTTTATATAACGCAGCCGGTTAGCCCAATATTACTTGTCAGTAAAATCAATGCAGTAAACAGAAGGTTTCATAATGAGCATAATACCTTGTCTAACCAAGGTAACATATTAATTAATCGTGAAAAATATCTGATAGAATATAACAATACTAAAATTTATTTACCCACAAAAGAGTTTGAACTTTTAGCGTTGCTCATGTCTAAATGTGGAACTGTATTTTTACGAGATGAAATATTAAACAGAGTTTGGAATAATAAGGCAACTATAAGAACGATTGATGTACATGTTTCAAGACTCAGGCAGAAATTGGGCATGGATTCTATCAAAACTATAAAAGGAATGGGGTATAAATTTTCCTTATAAAAATTTATTTCGCAGATTTATATCAATATAAATAGAAACAAGATTTTGAGGACGGTTAAATCGAAACAGGCTGTTTATTTTATGATGAAACTATAGGCTGCCCTCTGCATTTATGATGCCTGTGTTTATTATTACTTTATCTGCGTAAGCGCTACTATTTTCGGATTTTCAGCTGTGCCATAATTTCCATCTGCCAAAAAATTTAATGCACCCTGCGATTGGTACATGTACGAGGTTTTATTGCTGTAATACTTAATGGTTATGCTGCTTGCCTCTTCAGGTAAGCCTTGTATCAAAACAAAGAATAGGTTTTGGTTATTGAACTTTATAATTTCCCCCACGCCACGGCATTCATCATTTACAAACGCAGCTAGTTTATCATTTTGCTGCGTACTAACGGCAAGTGTTACCGGCAAATTAAATACTGCCGTCATGGTGGCCGGATATTTACCTGTTTCATCTGCTTTCCAGTTAGGTTCAGGAAACTTTGTAGGTTCTGCTGGTTTGGTTTCAACCGGACTTTTACTGCAACTTAAAGTCGCCAACATCAGTAAAAGATAAGCCGCCGACAATATCTTTTTCATACGTAATTTTTTTAATAAAAGTTTACAGCAAAACGGTTTTATCCGTTCTGCTGTAAACCTGGTTGAATGTTACCAATTATTGTTTAATCACTTTGTAAATATGCGGAATACCATCTACCATCAGGCGGATGAAATACACGCCTCTGGTGCATTGAATTCCGTCAGCATTTCTGCCGTTCCAGTTAGTTTTATAACCGGTGCCTGATACATTTTGCACAGGCCTGCTAAATACCAACCTGCCGGTTTCGTCAACTACCAACAATTGTATTTCGTGACTATCCATTAGTTCCAATCCTCTTAAATCAAGACTAATGTTTGTTGTGTTATTGAAAGGATTTGGATATACCGTTATCTGACCTGCCTGTTTTACAAAATGCAATTCTAAGGGTTTGGCCAATGTACCAATAATTGTATTGCTGCTGTAACTGATAATGGTACTGGACTGTCCAATAATGCTACCTGCTCTTTCCACCATAAACACTAGTGATTGTTCTGCATCGCCACCTATATTAAAGAAGTAGCTGTGTTTTTTTATCTCCGGATTAAAAATTGGTTTCGCTTTTCCACGTACTTCACCATTAACATAAGCAATTATGTCGTCACCATCCTTTAAGTCAAAGTCGGGTGCCACTGTTGCAATAACAGTCATGTTGTTTGAATTACTGAAGTTGCCTGGTACCGGCCGTTGCGCTGCATTTGGAACTAAAGCTCCTGCTGGTCTTCCACCAGAAAGGCTTCCGCTAATAGCAGGATAATTGAAAGCCGTATCGCTTGTTCGGGTTCTGTACAACATGTATCCTTTGCCCGGTTCAAGATAATTCAAACTTCCTATCCAGCCATTTTGTGCGCTATACATTGCAAATCCTGTCTGTGATTTTATCACATCTTTGTCAGCCGCTTTATATCCGGCTAGGGCTTCTTTAATAGTAGCATTAACCTGTGGCAGGTAACTGATAAAGTTCCAGCGGGCTCCTTTAAGTGGAATGGCGGTTGTGGTAACATTTACCGGGGTACCGCTTAAGGTTAAAGCTTGTGCATAGGTGGCTTTTAACTTGTAAAGCGAAATGTTATTAAGGCTTCCTAAAGTACCCACCCAACTTGTGGAAGTATAATTACTAAAACCTAACAGGTCATTCTTAATTAAATCGTTGCTAGTCCATACACCGTTAATCAATGTTGTACTTGTCGGTGTGTTAGTTGGTATCAACAGGTTAAAAGATATCCAGTTCCAGTTTTCGTTTATGGGAATATCCTTGTACAAAAGGGCAGTTCCATCAAAAATTACAGGGATAGCAGGTGTCCCTATTATGGCGTTATTGGCAAAGTTTATTACAATAGCCGGTGTTGCCTTAAAGGTTTTTCCGGTGCTTGCCTGCCATATCCTGAACTCTACATTGTTATTGGTGAGATCGTTGCTATAAAAGGTAAGAAATACCTCCCATAAGTTGTTGGCTGCATTGTAAGTGTTATTACCTACCCCTACGCACTTGCCATTGATGAAAGCTGCAAGCATATCCTCCTTATTTATAGAGAAAAGATTGTTAAGGCGGATTTTGCCATACACACCCATATTATACTGGTAGTCGGATGCTTTAACACTCCAGTTGGGCTTTTTGCCTTTTACCTGCAGGGTTAATTTAAGCGCTTCGGTTTCATTGTTATCGTTGCGCATAAATATGATCTCTTCGTAGCTGCCTATATTCAATCCTTCATTTACAGTAAACACAATTTTAAGGTTTCCTGTCGGATCAACTGTTCCAATTGTAGGATCGGCTTTTAACCAGGAAGGCAGGTTTGATAACGTGAAATGCTGGGCGCTTCCTCCACTATTTACCAGGCGACTTTCAAAAGTTAATGGCGTGTTCACTTCTTTAACCAGGTTAATTTCGTTATCACTCCATTTTAGCTGGTTCCGGTCAATATAAGCAGGCCAGGTGATGGGTGACATAACCTTGTTGCCATTAAGGTCACGAACATTTTTTGATTGAAATGTGATGACAGTTTTATCAATTGATTGTTTCGGTTCCAGCAGGTTTATAATCAACGCATCGTTGTTTACCACAAAATCAAATTGCAGGTTGGCAACTGGTCCGTGATCTTTTATTGGCGCCGCCTGATCGCTGGCAATAGCATTTAATACGGTTGCATCGGGCACAAATGTATTGGCCACTTCCTGCACTTTTGCATCTTTCAGTGAATAATACAAACTGGCATTACCCTGGAACATTTCGTAGGTCTCAAATGGATAGTAAGTCATTAGCCCCAACTCGTTACCCATCAGGCGTACATTGTTATTTTTTGCAATCAATGTTTGATTCATGTACGTATTCCATATTCTGAATTCATCAATATACCCTTTAAAATACCGGTCATATTTAGGCACAGTTGTGGCATCAATACTGTACCATGTTCTTGCACCGAGGCAGGTAGATGCAGCGGCTATTCCACCGATTTCCTTTGCATCAAAAAACTGGTTCAAAGCTCCATCCAGCAGTATTTGGGCAGCGCCGGAATTTCTGTTAACTGTAATAGCTACATGATGCCAGTTGTTATCAAGATAATTGCCGGTAGCCTGCACTTTAAAGCCATTGTTTTGGAAGGTAAGTAGCCCGGCATCAAAACCAAGATTGAACAGGTTAAAAGATCCGCCAAACTCTGTTCCATCGCCCCTGCCGTTAGATGCCAGCGTTGTATTTGCTTGTGTTGCATCTCCCTTAAACCACATTTCCATGGTATAATCCATTGTAGAAATAACCGGCGCAAACGAAGTGTTGAGTTTTACATAACCATTGCCATTAAGACTGATGGCTTTTCCGGCAGGTGTGCTCCATAGCCCATTTAAAACAGCGTTGGAACCATGTGCTTTATCAAATACAACTGTACCCTTTCCTTCATTCATTGGGTAATAAGCTATCAATGAATTTTCAGAACCGGATAACATGCTTAAGCTGTTAACCTGCAATTTAATTGAGTTAAGCGTATCGGCCCAAATCCTTGCTTCATGCATTTTGCCTGAGAAATAGCTGTTTTGTTTACTAATGCTTCGGCCATACTCAATGCGGCCTGTTCCTCCATAAGCGGGTACCGGAACGGCATTTATCATTCCAACAAAATTATAGAAAGCCGATACTGTCCGGCTCTTATCGTTGTAAACCATTGCAACATGCGCCCATTCGCCAGGCCTGTAATTGTACGCCGATGTGCTTTTTATTACAGTTCCACCAATGGTTATCTGCATCTTATTATCGGTTGTTAAAGCCAGCTCAAGCGATTCAATTGTATTGCCATGACTAAACACCGTTTGGTTTGCCTGTATTGCAGGTAGTATCCACATTTCGGCAGAAATGTTTTTACCGGTAAAGCTTTTTTCAAACTCTGTGGCCTGGTAATTACCCACCCCATCAAACTTTATACTTACTGCATGATCACCTTTTACGCCATTGCGTATGCCGGTAACCTGAAAGTCGCTATTGTTCAATAAACCCGCTGCTATCGTTTCATTAAAGTTCAACCGCACATCGTCATTTACATTCAAAATGCCATCTGCAGGTTGTGGTGTTCCAAACAAACGTGGGTTATAGGTGTCTTTTATTCCGGTGATGAGATTAGATTCTGTGGTTATAAATGCTGCACCTACTTTGCAGAAACTTACGGCCTGTATATCATAGTTCTGATCGTTGAATGAACCATCATCCAGCACAAAATTGTAATTGATTCCCTGTGCATTTGTGATGAGTTGTTTTTCGCCCTGTGCGGCATTCAGCTTAACAGGATCAGCATAAAAATTCATGGCACTAATCCAGGTGCTGGAGGATGTTGGCTTGTATTGCAGTTCAATATGATCGAACAAACTATTGGTTACATCAAACTGATCGATGATGATGGGCAGGTAGCGCCTACCCTGTGCATTTATTGGCGATCCGGAATTTAACACCCACTTGTCTTTTGGCGATTTTATGCTGATGTCCGAACAGGAAGGAATGAAGTGTGCCGAGATAAGCACCGTATCCGCAATATTTTCTCTATACCCTGTAGGATTGTACTGGCAGGCAGAGTACAACAATACCTGGATATTGTTATAGTCCATTGCCTCCGGTCCTCTTGCAAGGGTAAGCACTTTGGTAATACTTTCGCCATATTGTATAAACACTGCACGGCCACCGCCACCAATTGGTGCGCCATCTACCAACAAGGTTGCGCCTTTTATAGAGTCGTTGTCGGTATAACTTATAATATAAGTTGCCGGAAGCTTGGCTTCCGATTCGTTACGCAGCGTTAAGTTATAACTGGCTTTACGGCTGGTTGGTATGTCGTTAACAACGGGTTTGTCCACCAACAATACCGGCACTTCAATCCGCTGGGTAGGTTGGTCTATAACGGTACCGGGAATGTAATAGTTAGTGGTAGTTCCTCCATAATAAGGGCATCCACTAGCACCGCCTTTAACATGAAATACCAGGCTGTTATCGGTTGCTTTATTTAAGTCGAGACTAAAGTAATCGTCGGTACCTTCGGATGCAAGGGTGAAGCCTAAAGTAGACGTTGTTTCGGTACTGTTGCCAATATTGCCACCCTGTGTGGTTCCTATCGATTCATTGAAATTAAACTCAAAACCATTATTATTAATGGCAACATCAACTGAATTTGAAATGTAGGGTGATAGAATGAAAGTAAATGCATTTTCAACGGTCTGTTTTACAGTTGTAACAGTTGAATATTCAATCGGACTTCCGGCATGAAAAGAATAGTTCTGCATCAATATAGATTCAATTTTAGCCTTTTCGTTATCAGCCATACGTTTCTCCCAATTAGTCACATATTGGTTAAGCATCATGATAGTGTCTGTACGGTAGGTGGAGTTTACCGGGAATACAATTTTGTAACTTTTTCCATCACCAAAGGGGTCTGTTTTTGCAGTTTGTCCAAATGCAATTGTATCATTATTTGATTTGGCAAAGTCTTTATGTGTGTTCGCCAACTTGGATATATATACTGCACTATCCTTACTATTGGCTAACGTTTGAGCAGCAGCCAAAGAAGTACCAACGGGTAACAAAACAGTGTTTCTAATGTTAATAAGATTTGGTATCAGCACTCTTTCAATATGCTGTTGCGGAAAGGCAAATAAAGTACCAAAAGTTTGGCCAATGTTGATACCAGCTCTTTGAACTAAGATATAGAAACTGGTGGGCGAAGTCTCAAATATTAAACTGTCAGTGGCCTTTCTGTCAGTCCTTGTTATTATGGTGATATTATTGCTTACGCCATAGGTGATATTGGTAGAATAGCCTACATATACATCGGCTAATGCGCCAACAAAAGCAGGGTCGTCGCTGGTTTGATATTTAGTTGTTAACGTGCTGGACGTTTCTTTGGTATTGCTTTTGGTAAAGTGCTCCTCGTGCCTAACGCCGATACTTGCACCGGTAGTTGCTATTGCTGAATTAATAACACCTGAACCAAAACCCACAAAAGTTACCAGTGATATACCGGTTTTTTCCGTTAGCGATAAGTCGCCCACCTGGTCAACACCGCCGCTATAAGTGGTGGAGTTAGAAATAGTAGAACCCTTTTCTGCGAAGGAGAAACTTTTTGAACCTGGCGGATCTCTTAACACCATCAAAACTTTGTCTGGTCCTGCAGTTACAAAGTTGGTGCCGGTAAGTTTTCCACCCATTACAAAAACATTTAACTGAGGATCGCCGTACCAGTTCCAGTTTACATTGGTAGCTTCTCCAAAACGGATATTGGCTGAAAACGACTTTATACCCTGCGTGGCAAGGCTTGGGTCGCCGGCAGTAAACTCGTATGCTGCCATACCCTTTTCGTCGAGACTGAATGTATCCGGTGCCACAGGGCCATTACGTATTTTGTTTAAAACAGATACAAAACCGTCACTGGTGGGTACATTGTCGAGCACATCTTTTCCACCAACCTGTTTTATAACCGGGATATTATTTACTACACTTTCATAATAAGGATATTGCTCAAATGCCTTTACACCAAATTTGTATAGTTGATTTTGAACAAACACCGGGTTTCCAAAATTATAAATGGCTTTGCCTGTTTTGGTAGTATCTGTTACAATAATAGTTTCTTTCTTTCCAAGCAAGGAAACTGATTCGTATTTGATGTTACCAAAAAAGGGAAGTGATTTTCCATTGTCGTCCTGCTGAAAAATTTCTACCGAAGGTGTTTTCCTTTTTATAAATTTATAAGAGGCATTATAAGTAAGGCTGTCATCATAGTCTGTTTTCACATAGATGCCCAGGTTGTTGATAACAGAGTCTGTCCAGCTGCGTTTTGATTTTTGTACACTAAACTTATCTATAAAGTCGAGTACTATCGCCGGCTTGTCATCCACTATATCGCCCC
>JAYTTM010000105.1:0-2528 GCA_043745055.1 Chitinophagaceae bacterium
TATTATTCATTATTTTATTTGGAAATTTGGGGGTGTACCAATTTAAAATCTGGAAACATGGGTTTAATTTTTAACCCAAAAGTTATAAGTTAACTCATCCGTTTTCGCTATCAGCTATTTCCCGATTGCTATTTTAGTATATTTCCTTTTTCGCCACCATTGATAAATAAATCCAAAAACGCAAACTAGTATAATGGGCAAGGTAATATTGATTGTCTGCCACATGCTCTTTTGTTCATCTGTTTTTTTCTTATCCAATAAACGAAGTGTATAACTTTTTCCTTTGGCATCTGCAAGCCCGGAAGGGTTGATAAGATAATCGAGGCAATTTTGTAAAAAATCTTTGTTGGCAAATTCATATTCGTATTGTGTGCCGGTAGTATAGCGGTTTATACCCATTGGTATGGGTTCTCCTTTAGAAATACTGTTTAAAACTATATCGCCATCAGCTACTACAATTATTTTATTTTCTATATTACTTTCACCTTCAAAGTGCAAGTTGTATTTTTCAAAGCTATCCCTCATAGCCTGCGAAAGCCGGTTGGCAAAGAGTGAACGGAATTTACCTTCCAGCAAAACAGCTACAGGTATATTCGGTCTTTTAAACTTTCCATCTTCAGGTGCATTAATATTTTCGGCACCACTTATCAATGCAGGAGTGGCTATTGTTCTTGCATTGGCAGATGAGCTAAGCAGTACTGTTTTTAATATGCCCGCTGCTTCTACTGTATCAATTGAGTTTACAAACTGGCCTGCAACCAATCCCAGGTTCTTATTAATTACATGATTTGATTTTGTTTCAAAAAGCGGGAAGTAATTCCAGTGCAGGTAATCCATCTGGTCTTTGCCATTGGTGACAAAGGGTAAAAAGTCGCACTGTAAATCCATTACCAGGTCACTGTTAATTCTTGCGCCATAACGGAAAAGCAAATCGGCCAATTGTAGGTTTCTGTCGTAAGCAACCACTTCGTTGCTCATACTTTTTAAGCTATCAAGTTCCGCTTCCAGCTTATCAATAAAAAACAGCAGCCTTCCTCCCCTCATTACAAACTGATCTATTTTTAATTTTTCTTCCTCACTAAAACCGATTGTTGGCTTTACAATCATCAGGGTTTTAAAAGTATCGGGTATCGCAGGCTGTGTGTTAAGGTTAAAAGTAAATACATTGTAGTCTTTTTTCAATGTATAGTTAAACAAATCGTAGGTACGGATATCTCCTGAAGAAAGTTCTCCGTTGCCAACAGCGTAAGCAATCATTGGCCTGGATGGTTCCGCAATTTTATTGATTGCATCGGCAAACTTAAATTCCATCAATGCTTCGGCATTGTTCAATTCTACTGGCGTGATGAGTGATTTGTTGCCAGAGTATAAATTAACCGGTAATACAGCATCTTTATAATGCACCAATGCAAAAGGATATAATAGCTGCTGTTGTTCACCTGCCTTTAACTGCGATTTTAAGTTGATGGCGTATAGACCCATCGATGAAAGCGAATCGGCATATTTTACATCAGTACCTTCCATTAAATCATCCGGCGAAATAAAATTGAACTGGATTTTATTACCAGCTATTTCTTTAAATTCCTCTAAAACTTCCCCAGTACTATTTGCAAGTTTTTTAAAACTACTCGGGAACTCGCCTTTTAAAAAAACATCTACTTGTATCTTGTCATCCAGGTTTCTTAATATTTTTTTGGTGGCCGCCGAAAGCGTAAATCTTTTTTCATTTGTAAAATCTATCCTTGTATGATAAATGGACGCAAGCCAATTTATAAATACCAATGTAATAATTGTAATGGGCAACCATAGTTTACTTCCCCATTTTTTAGCGCCCGTTAATTTCATACTTAATATTTGCTTTGATATTGGCCTATTTTTTTTGAAGGCTTTTAACTGTAATCAATAAAAATAAAAAAATAATGCTGGAGAAATAAATCATATCTCTGCTATCCATTACCCCCCTGCTGATACTGCGGTAATGAAAATCTATGCCCAGCATTTCTATAAAGTAATCGGCTTTTCCTTGAAAAGCCGGCAACTTACTAATGGCATTAAATCCAAAATATAAAATGAGGCAAATAAAGGCACTTATTAAAAATGCCACCACCGCATTATTAGTAAAACTGCTGCTGCAAAGGCCGATGGCAGCAAACACTGCAGCCAATAAAAACAATCCGATATAACTTCCTGCAATGCCGCCGCTATCAATACCGCCGCTAGAACTTAGGCTCTTTATGGTGATAATGTACACACAGGTTGGTACAATTACAAAAGCCAATACCATCAAAATCGATACATATTTACCCCATATTATCTGCCAGCGGCTAACAGGTAAGGTTTGCAGTATTTCGAAAGTGCCGCTTTTAAATTCATCTGAAAGCGAACGCATGGTAATTGCAGGTACCAGAAAAATAAGAACCCATGGCGACAACTCAAAAAAACGATCAAGCGTAGCATAGCCAAAATCAAAAATATTACTGTCTTTTAGTACAAACAGAAACAATCCGTTCACCAACAAAAACAGGATA
>JAYTTM010000106.1:0-9317 GCA_043745055.1 Chitinophagaceae bacterium
AGTTGTAAGTGATAACAAGATTACTTTCATTTTTAATTTTTAGTATAGCTACGCAAAATTAGTTAGCTTAGTTTGAGAAACAACTTTATGCAACAAATGTTTAACAAAACTAAGATTGAATTCCCTTCATTTTTAAAGAAGGATTGTAATAAAATCTATAGCAATCACAATCCCAAATAAGCGGATAACTTTTACGGGTTGGTTTTGCAACCTTATCAACCAGTCAACAATAATTTTCATCACTTCAAACCTTTAAAAGGAATATCCAGCAATTCATATTCCCTGGCGTTTGGTAGGGCATAGTGCCACCATTCGGTATCCAGCGCTTTAAAACCAAATTGTTCCATCAATGTTTTTAATAGTAATCGGTTATGTAAAACAGCTTCTGGCAATTGTTTAAATTCATGATGGGCAGTATCACTAAAATTATCAAATCCGGTGCCCATTTCTACTTCTTTTTTTGTTTTTAAATTTACAAGTGTTAGATCAATAGCCACGCCCCGGTTGTGCCCGCTGCCTTTTTTAGGGTCTGCAGCATATCGATCATCTTGCACAAGTAGCCACATTTTTTCTGTTACAGAATATGGTCTGTAGGCATCAAATATCTTTATGCCAAGGCCTTTATTTTTCAAAACCTGTTGAACAGAATCTAATTGTCTTGCTGCTTTTTCACGTATATATGTTGTACGTATTGAAGGATAAAGCCGGTCATGCGTAAAATTATTTTTACCAGCATACCTCAAATCAAGTATTATAGCCGGAATTATTTTTTTTATATCAACCATTTTATATCCCGGTTTTCTGGCAGAAGCTACATAATCTGTTTTTTGGGAAATTACATATAAGCCATATTGGTTTAGCTTTTTGCTATCTTGCCCCATTGTAAAAAAAATCATTAATAAAAAAAATCCGGTACAAATTACTTTGTTGTTGTATCTAATGATTAACTTGAACATATTGAATATTTAAATTTAAAAGTTTGAGGTAATTATAAAAATCTGTTTTTTGAAAGTTACCTTTATTTCTACCGTAATATGAAAGATCGCAATACTCCTGGTTTTATTGGTTTAATTATTTTATGCTTCTTGATTTTTTCATGTCATAGTTCGGGTCCCCATAAGGAAAACATTGTAAGTAATCCTGAAAAAATGGATGAACAAACCTCTGAAAGTATTCATGAATTGTTGGATTATGCTTTGCTGAACCAGGGAAAAACGGATGACAGCACCCGGTTAAAATATGTATTGCTTGCCAATAGTTTTTACAAGGAAACTAATTACAATAGTACCTGGAGTAAAAAAGAAAAATGGGCACCAATTACAGATTCATTGTTGCTGTTTTTAGATAATGCAAAATTATATGGCCTGTATCCAAAAGATTATCACATAATGAGATTACTGAGTATTAAAAAATTACTGGATACAGATTCAATACAAAGAATGAATGCCATCCAATGGTCTATGGCCGATGTTATTTTTACAGATGTGTGTATCGGGATTCTTAAAGACTTAAAATATGGAAGGTTAATAAAGGTCGATAGTTCAGCTGTAATAATTGATAGCAGCATTAAAGGTAAATGGCTGGTTAATCAGCTGCAATTATTAATGAAACAATCCTCGCTATCTGCTTATTTAAACTCAGTAGAGCCATCGCAGAAAGGCTATCAGCAATTAAAAGGCGGTATTAAAAGATTTTTAGATAGCATGGATAACCGCATCTACACATATGTAAAGTATCCTTTTAAAAAAAGCAACTCGAAAGACTCTTTATTTTTTATCAAAACGGTACAAAAAAGATTGATTGAAAGTAAATGTATAAAGGATACAACTGGTTTACCAGATTCTCTGCAGTTAGCTGTTGCCATTAAAAAATTCCAAAAACTAAAAGCAGTTAAGCAGGATGGAAATATTTCTGCTATTCTAATAAGGCAACTAAATAACACTGATGTTGAAAAGTTTAAACGGATTGCTATTACATTAGATAGGTATAAATTATTGCCCGACAGCATGCCGGAAAAATTTATCTGGGTCAATCTGCCGGGGTATTATCTGCAGGTGTGGGATCATGATACTGTTGCATTTAGTTCAAAAATAATTTGCGGTAAACCAGAAACACCTACACCTTTACTTAACAGTGCTATTTCTGATATGATCACGTATCCAACCTGGACTGTACCAACCAGCATTATTGCCAAACAATATTTACCCAAACTAAAATCCAACCCCAACTATCTTGCAAAAATTGGTTTAAAATTGGTAACAGAAAAGGGGGTAGATGTTGATCCTGCAAAGATTAATTGGAGTAAATACACAAAAGGGATTCCATTTAAAGTGATGCAAAACAGCGGTGACGATAACGCACTTGGTGTAATAAAATTTAATTTCTCCAATCCATTTGCAGTATATCTGCACGACACTAATCAACGCTATCTTTTTAATAACTCAAAAAGAGCTTTCAGCCACGGTTGTGTTAGGGTGCAGGAGTGGCAGAAACTGGCTTTTTTTATTGCAAAAAATGATAGTGTCAATCTTAAACCAGGGGATCAACTTCGATACAACAGAGATTCTATACTTACATGGATTGCAGCTAAAAAACACCTGCGAATTGATGTAAAGAATGAGCTGCGGTTGTTCATCAACTATTTCAGTTGTGAGGCAAAAGATGGTAAAATCAAATTTTATGAAGATATTTACGGCAACGACAAAGAATTGAGAGAAAAATATTTTAATGACAAATAACCCATTAACAACTTGCGTATGAAATTGATTTACTCAGGCAATAATATTTTTAAGTTTCCCTTAATTTTTTTAAGCTTTTATTTTCTGTTACCGGTGATAATGTTTGCACAGAAGGAAGTAAAAAAAACTGCTACTACAACCCGAAGCAATACAAAAAAAACATTTTATGGTCAGGCGAGTTTTTACGCAAATAAGTTTAATGGCCGCCGCACTGCAAGTGGGGAAATATTTTCACAGAAAAAAATGACCTGTGCTTGTAATGTACTGGCCTTAGGAACTTGGATTAAAGTTACAAATCTGCGAAACAGTAAGTTTGCTATTTTAAAAGTAAACGATCGCCTTCATCCTTCTATGAAAAGGATTGTTGATCTTTCCAGTGCTGCTGCCAAATCAATTGGTTTTTCACCGGCCACAGGATTAACAAGGGTAAAAGTTGAAGTGTTAGGTAAAAGGAAGCCACAGTGAGATTTTTTATAGGATATATATTTCCAATCCTTTTCTGTTTAAATGATTTCTGTTGAGCAAACCCTCATAATAAGAAACTAAATTATTTAAAAACCTAAACAGTAGAAGGGCGATGCCTAATCACCTTGCTACAACCTTTTCAATAAGTCTTATACTTCAGATAAGTAACTTATATTACATGCAGAATTTATTTTTTTGCTACGCTCATCTACCATACAATTACTTCGGATTCATTTCTCTTTTTTTTTGATGCCTGTTTATTGGTATGCGTTAAGCCAAACCAATCAAATCAATGTTTTACATGCAATATTGGTCTTCATTATTTTGCATTTACTGGTATATCCTGCCAGTAATGGTTACAATAGTTATATGGATAGAGATACAGAAAGTATAGGCGGAATAAAAAACCCAATGGAGCCTACACTACAATTATTCAATGTTACATTGGCACTTGATTTGGTAGCTATTGTGTTAAGTTTTATGATCAGTTTTTATTTTGCAGCAGGCATTTTTCTATACATAATTTTTTCACGAGCTTATAGTTACCGGGGAATACGTTTAAAAAAGTTTCCTGTAATAGGTTACCTAACAGTAGTTTTTTTTCAAGGTGCTGTTACATTCTTCCTGGTAATGCATGGTTGTAGCATAGAAAAAATGCTGGATGTGCCATGGTCGGGTATGCTGGCTGCATCTTTATTAATAGGAGGGTTTTATCCGCTAACTCAGATTTATCAACACCAGCAGGATAAAAAAGATGGCGTTACAACACTCAGTATGTTGTTGGGGTACAAATGGACTTTTATTTTTACAGCACTCATCTATTCTGTAGCTGTTATTACGTTGGGCTATCAGCTAATATCTTCCAATCAACAAACCCCCTTTTTTATAATTCAAATCTTTTTTATTCCGGTTCTCGTATATTTCTTCTGGTGGTTCAGGCAGGTATTATTTGAACATATTGCCGCAAATTTTGTAAATACAATGCGCATGAATTTACTTGCTTCCATTTGCACCAATGCAGCATTCATCACTTTATTTTTAATTGAAAAACTTTGAGTAAAATAGTTTCGATAGCAACAGGTGTTCCTCCTTATAAACATCAGCAGGATGATATATTGCATTTTGCAGATACCATTTACAGTAAAGATGAATCAGATAGCCGAAAGTTGAAATTTTTATATAAGCATAGTGGTATCAGCAGCAGGTATAGCGTAATTCCTGATTACAGCTTACCCATGGATGACCGACAGTTTTATGCACCCACGAAAAATCTGGATCCTTTTCCTGATCTTGAAAAAAGAATGCAATGGTATGCAGACACCGCTGCAGCACTTTCTGTTGATACGATAGAAAAATGCATCAATGGGAAAATACAAAAAAATGAAATCACTCATCTTATAACAGTCAGTTGTACCGGCATGAGTGCGCCGGGCCTCGATCTTGAAATAATTGAATTGATGGGATTATCTCCTAATATTTTCAGAACATCCATCAATTTTATGGGCTGCTATGCTGCCATACATGGATTAAAAATTGCTGACGCACTATGTAAAGCCAATCAGCAAGCAAATGTAATAGTAGTTTGTACTGAGTTTTGTACACTGCATTTTCAAAAGGAAATTTCTGTTGATAATATCACTTCTACTTTGTTGTTTGCAGATGGTTGTGCTGCAGTATTAGTGCAGCATGAATCAAATATTTTGGATGGACTTGCAATCAATAGTTTTTTCTCAGATATTTCATTCAAGGGAAAAAAAGATATGAGCTGGCAACTGTCTTCAAAAGGCTTTTTAATGACCCTTTCTGGCTATGTGCCTGATTTAGTAAAGGGAGATTTTAATAATCTTGTAACAAAAGCTCTGGACAATGCAGGTATCTCAAAAGCAGAAATTACACATTGGTGCATTCATCCCGGAGGAAAAAAAATAATGGAGGCCATCCAATCGAGTGTTGGTCTGCAAAAAGAATCGCTTCAGTATTCATATGACGTACTGAATGAATTTGGCAATATGAGTTCGCCTACAATATTGTTTGTTTTAAAAAAGATTTTAGATGAATTGCAGCAATCAGTATCAGGGAGTAAGCAAACTGTTTTTGGTGCTGCATTTGGTCCGGGACTTACCATGGAAACATTTATAGTTACTTATGGTTAATCTAAAAGAAAGATCATCGATAAAGGAATTACTGGATGACGATGATATTCCATTTGCTGATATAAAGCAAAATATGAAAGAGCTGAATACCATCAATACATTCCTTGGTGGGCATGGTATTACTCTGGCTGGGGTTAAAAGAATGCTAAAACAATTAACTGCAAATAACTTGATAACCATTTGCGAAATTGGATGTGGTGGTGGGGATAATTTAAGAGCAATAAATAATTGGTGTATTAAAAATAAGATTCAGGTACAACTAATAGGAATCGACATTAAGAAAGAATGTATAGACTTTGCCAAATTACAATGTGCTCACTTAGATGCAAAGTGGATACATAATGATTATGCAACAGTATCGTTTGGTACCACTAAGCCGGATATTATCTTTTCTTCTTTGTTTTGCCATCACTTTAGCAATGCCGATCTTGTAAAGATGCTGAACTGGATGAAACTTAATTGTAGTAAAGGTTTTTTTATTAATGACTTGCATAGACATCCGCTGGCTTACTATTCCATCCGCTGGATTACCCAACTATTTTCTTCATCTTACCTGGTAAAAAATGATGCACCACTTTCCGTAGCACGAAGTTTTGTTAGAAATGAATGGCATGCGTTATTTGATACTAATGGTATTAAAAATTATACGATCCAATGGAAATGGGCTTTCCGGTTTTTAATCATTTACAGTCATGAATGAGCCAACTTATTTTAATACCATCATTATTGGTGGTGGGCTTGCTGGCCTGTCCCTAAGCATACAACTTGCAAAAGCAGGATTTGCTGTTGCTTTGTTTGAAAAGGAGCAATATCCTTTTCACAAAGTATGTGGTGAGTACATAAGTATGGAGAGTTGGAATTTCATTGAAACGCTGGGGCTCCCATTGGCACAAATGCAATTGCCAATTATTAAAAAATTGGTAGTAACTGCTCCCGGCGGTAATATGCTACAGCAGTCTTTGCCGTTGGGCGGTTTTGGTATAAGCAGATATACGCTCGACAATCAATTAAAAAATATTGCAGCACAAAACGGGGTTAAAGTATTGGAAAATTGCAGAGTGGATGAAGTGATTTTTGGAAATGATCAATTTACCATTACTGCAGGCGCTAATCTATATTATTGCAAAGTATGTTGTGGTAGTTTCGGCAAACGCAGTAATCTTGATGTAAAATGGGGAAGAAATTTTATCAAAAAAAAAAGTAATAAACTTAATAATTACATTGGCGTAAAATATCACATAAAAACCGAATTAGCCATTGATCAGATAGCGCTGCACAATTTTAAGGATGGTTATTGTGGTATCTCGGCAATTGAAGATGGTAAGTATTGCCTTTGTTATTTAACCAACGCAGCCAACCTAAAGGCTAACAATAACAGCATTGCTGCTATGGAAAAAAATGTATTGCATCAGAATAAATATCTTAAAAAAATCTTCGAAAACAGCGAGTTTTTGTACCAGTCACCTGTTACTATTTCGCAGATTTCATTTAATGAAAAATCACAGATAGAAAATCACCTACTGATGTTGGGTGATGCTGCCGGATTAATAACGCCACTTTGTGGTAATGGGATGAGTATGGCATTGCACAGCAGTAAAATAGTATCCGGCTATATTATCGAGTTCTTAAACAACAACATTTCAAGAAGTGCAATGGAAGAAAGCTATTTAGTTCATTGGAAAAAAACGTTTCAGAAAAGACTTAAGTATGGTAGATTGATACAAAGCCTGTTTGGAAAAGTATGGGCTACAAATGTATTCGTCAGCACCATGAAACGTTCACCCTGGCTTACAAAACAATTAATTAAGCAAACACATGGAAAGTCCTTTTAAGAATTAATTCTTTTAACTGATTATCTGTAAAATGAACTAACAATTATCTACTTTTGTTCTATTCTAAATCAACGTTATGCATGTACCAAAAATGGCCGAATTAGCGGTCAATGGCAATACGCCGGAAGTTCTCTTTTGGGTAGGATGTGCAGGAAGTTACGACCAACGTGCACAAAAAATAACCAAGGCATTTGTAACAATTTTAAATAAAGTGCAAGTGAAATATGCTATTCTTGGAAAAGAAGAAATGTGTACCGGCGACCCTGCACGCAGGGCAGGAAATGAATTTATGTTTCAAATGATGGCTTACCAAAATATCAATATTCTTAATGGATATGGTATTAAGAAAATTGTTACGGCTTGCCCTCATTGTTTCAATACATTAAAGAACGAATACCCGGAATTGGGAGGAAATTACGAAGTTATCCATCATGCTACTTTTTTGCAGCAACTGATTGATGAAGGGAAAATAACAATGAGTGGGGGAGGTGCATTCAAGGGTAAAAAAATTACCTATCATGATAGTTGCTACCTGGGAAGGTCTAATAATATTTATGAAGCGCCAAGGAAAGTTTTAGAGGCTTTAGATGTGGAATTGGTTGAGATGAAGCGTTGCAAAACGAGCGGATTGTGCTGTGGCGCCGGTGGTGCACAGATGTTTAAGGAAGAAGAAAACGGAACCTCAAGGGTAAATTTTGAAAGAACAAATGAAGCTTTAGAAACTGGAGCAACTGTAATAGCGGCTGCCTGCCCTTTTTGCAATACCATGTTAACAGACGGTGTTAAAAACAGTAATAAAGAAGATGAGGTTGTGGTATTAGACATTGCAGAGTTAATAGCTGCTTCAATGGTTTGATAGAAGTAGTATTTAATGATTTATTCAAACTTAGAAAAACATATTCAATAATGGATTTACAACAATATAAAAAACTAGTACCTGCAGATTTTGCTGATAATTCCAGGGTTTGGATTTATCAAAGCAATCGTAAATTTAACAACCAGGAAGCAATGGTAGTAGTTTCTGTTTTAAATGAATTTGTTTCCGTCTGGAAAAGCCATGGAGAGACTGTTAAGGGATTTGCTGATTTGTTTTATGAACAGTTTATAGTAATTATTGCAGATGAATCTGCTACAACAGTTGGTGGCTGCAGTACAGATAGCTCTGTACATATAATAAAGATGATAGAAAGTAAATTTGGTGTCAGTTTATTCGACAGACAATTGCTGGCTTTCGAAATAAAAGAGGAAATAGAATTATTGCCATTATCTCAATTAAAAAGATCAGTTCAGGAAGGCTTAATTAATGCAAACACCTTGTACTTTAACAATACAATTACCTCTAAGCTTGAGTTAATTGATGAATGGGTTCAACCTATGGAAAACAGTTGGTTATCTGGCCGGCTGAATTTTTCAACTTTGGTGAGTTAATACTACTATTATTTATCAGCTGGATTTCTTTTTCCAAATGACAATTTTTCTATTGTAGATTCTAATCTTGCTTGTTTGGTTTCTTCCTTTTTTGCTCCATTAATCCAAAGAACATATTCTTTTCTGTTGGTTATTGAAAGTGTTTCAAAGAAAGCCTTGGCTTTTTTGTTTTTTCCAAAAAGTTCTATCAATTCGGCAGGCAGATCGATAGTTCTTTTTTCAAGATCAATTCCCTTTACACTAATGCCGGATATAATAACAGGTTGAGTAATTTTATCCCCTTTTTTAAAACGCATGGCGCACCAAACATTATCCAAAGCGATAGATCTTACACATTCAAGGTTTAAATCTTTAATACATTTCCAGTTACAATCTCTGGAAAGATCGCTTACAATTTTTGAAGATACCTTTGGGTATGCAACCCAAAGTTTAGCATCATCCTGTAAAGCAGGTGCAACATCTTTTAAAATATCGTTTAACTGACTATGCGTTATTGCAAAAATTAAGGCAAAATCAATTTTACGGATTTTTAGGAGAGGAGTTACATTTTTGGAGAACGACAACTTTGCAAATTGTTTTTCAATAGTAGATGGCAATCCCTGTATTAATAGGTTTTTTTCATCTTGCAAATTAATTTTTTCGAATACACTCAATGACGGGGCTAATACTTCCATAATTTGTATTTTCTGGAATGCAAAGGT
>JAYTTM010000107.1:0-2523 GCA_043745055.1 Chitinophagaceae bacterium
GCTGCTTCTCTAAAAACACCTCCCAATCTTTTACCTACATCCTGTCCATACAAAATAGCTTCGGGGTATAGTTCCATGATTTCTCTTATGGCAAATAAAGCGGCATCCACCATCATAATCTTTTCTCGGCCAACAGGTGTACGAATACCCTTTTCTTCTGTTACCATTGTTGGTATAAATACAAAATCTTCAACAGTAGCAGGGTCTGGTTCGGGAGCCGCCATTGCTGCTGTAAATTGTGATGCTACCAAATTCTGTGTAGTTATTTCTATATCATTCAGAACAGATATATCCACGCCGAGAAAGAGCAATTCGTTTTTTAATTTAAAGAAGGGGTCCTTTTCGGCATGTTTGGCAAGGTCTTCATTTGACCGGTAAAATTCTTTTCTTACTCCGCTGGTATGGTGCCCTAATAAAGGAACTTTTGCATGCACCAACCATGGTTTTCTGCTCATTCTTACCTCACCCACTACCCATTCCATTGCATTGTAACTCTCCTCAAAATTGCTGCCATCAATACTTATGCTGCTAATGCCATTAAACCCTCTTATAAAGTCAAAGGCGTTGCCCGATCTTGCCTCATCCGCACTTACACTAATTCCCCAATCATTATCCTGCACCAGGTATATAATGGGCAATTGATGCAATGCTGCAAACTGAAATGCTTCGCTTACTTCTCCTTCGGTAACCGACGCATCACCCAATGAGCAAATAACAACCGGTGCAACCTTAGAGATGCTATTTGGGTCATTCAATTGATTAAGCAAAAACATTTTCTCTTTGTATTGTATGCCCTGTGCAATGCCGGTGGTTGGTATTACCTGCATTCCGGTAGCGCTGCTTTGGTGTATAATGGTTGGTTTATTGTTGCCTCTATAGTTTGGGTGACTGTAATATTCCCTGCCGCCTGTAAACAAATCGGTGCCTTTGGCAAGTAATTGAAGCATAAGTTGCAACGGCGTAAAGCCCAGGCCTAATAAAAGACTTTCGTCCCTGTAGTAAGGACTTACATAATCGCAGGGTGCTAAATGAAAAGCTGTGGCCAACTGAATTGCTTCATGGCCTTTGGAAGTGGAGTGCACGTACATGCACGTTTGCCGGTTGCTTTCATAAGTATCTGCCATGGCTCTTGAGGTGCACATCAAACCAAAGGCTTTCAACAATAAATCGTTGGTTAACATATTTAAAAAGTAGAAATTAAAGCAGCAAGGTAATAAATACAGGGTTGGTATTAAAGGTTGGCTTTATTAATAGTTTAGTACTTACGCCTTTTAAAAAATCATTCTCTTATTGATGTTTAGCGGGTTTAGTGGTTTTAGAAGTCCAGATGAATACCTAAATAAAAACAATTAATATTAGTCTCATACCAACAACTATATAAAATACAAAAGCCTTCCTGCGCAAACAGAAAGGCTTTAAAATAAGTTAATGCGGTTATTTTATTTCCATTTTCAGCAGCATTTCCTTTTCAACAAAGGCTTCCAATTCATCTCCTACCACACATTCACCTACGCCGGCTGGTGTTCCAGTAAAAATGAGGTCGCCAATGTTTAAAGAAAAGTAGCTGGAGATATGCTCGATAATCACGTCGAAACTAAAAATCATATTTGCAGAATTACCTTGCTGCACCAGTTCTTTATTTTTATAAAAACTAAAGTTGATATTCTTTCTATTGAAACCCGGTGTAATATCGATGAATTTACCAATAGCTGCAGAATTGTCAAATGCCTTGGCTTTTTCCCAGGGCAAGCCTTTTTCACGAAGTTGATTTTGTATATCCCGGGCCGTAAAATCTATCCCGGTTGTAATAGCATTGTAATAGTTAGCTGCATGGCGTTCCTGGATATATTTTCCATTTTTACAAACCCTCAAAACTAATTCGCACTCATAATTAAGTTCGTTGGTAAACTCAGGGTAGTAGAACGGTGTATGACTTTGCAGTAAAGCACTTTTAGGCTTCATAAAAATGACTGGTTCCGTCGGTATTTCATTGCCAAGCTCTTTGGCATGTGCTGCATAGTTGCGGCCTACACAAATTATTTTCATGGTTCAGTAGTTAAGAGGATAGCAGGTTTTATTAACGAATATAGGCTAATCACGTAATACTACAAATAGTTATTAGTAAAAATACTATTTGCTATTTAATAGATAGTTTATTCACTTCAGTCATCGTTTTATCTATGCCAATCGTTGCAAAATTCTCTATCACATTAACGCATGTTTGAATTTTTAATTGTATTAAAACACTTTCAGACTCCTGCCATTTACCTAATACAAATTCTACCTGCATGCCTTGGGGGTAGTTGTTACCAATACCAAATCTTAATTTGGGATATTGGTCTGTACCCATTGTTTCCTGGATATCTTTTAGTCCATTATGTCCTGCGGCGCTTCCTCCTGCCCTTAACCTTAATTTATCCAACGGAAGCGAAAGATCATCAACAATAGTAAGGGTATGTTGAAGTTGAATTTTTTCTTTTTCCATCCAGTATTTAAAAGCCCGGCCACTCAGGTTCATAAAAG
>JAYTTM010000108.1:0-2521 GCA_043745055.1 Chitinophagaceae bacterium
TTTTGCTTTGCATTTTCAGCAGCAGCCTCAAAAGCTTTACTATAACTTCCGTTGCCGGCACCTGCAATAACAATACCGTCTACCTTTTCATTGATCAATGCATTAAGTGGCGTGGCGGATGCATCTACGTACATGTAAACAATCTCCACTTTTGGTAACTGTTTAATTATACTGATATCGAAAAATGGTTTTTGATTATTGGCATATATGGGCTGGCTATAGTATTTAACCTGGCCATCATAAACTTTTCCGATAGGCCCTGCATTGGGGGCACTAAAAGCATTTACATTAAGCGTATTGGTTTTGGTTACATTTTTTGCATCATAAATCATTTCATTAAAGCTTTGAATAACAGCTTTGCCTTTGCTTTGCGGGGAAGCAGCTACCATAATAGCATCATACAAATTTTTAGGCCCATCTGTACTGATGGCTGTTGACGGACGCATAGATCCGGTAAGAACAACTGGCTTATCGGACTGGATAGTAAGACTTAAAAAGTAAGCTGTTTCTTCCTGTGTATCTGTGCCATGCGTAATCACAATGCCGTCTGCTTCATTGTTGGTAAAAATTTCATTGATTCGCTTTGCCAGCTTCATCCAAATTTCTATTGTAATGTTGGAGCTTGGAACATTGGCTATTTGTTCGCCTTTTACATCCACCAATTTATTAATGGTGGGAATGGCAGTTAATAAATCCTGCACAAGAATTTTACCGGATTCATAAGCGGCCCTATCAACGCTAGCACCTTTACCGGCAATGGTTCCACCAGTTGCTAAGATGATTACCCTTGGAAGCTTTTGCGCATTTGCTGTTAGATGAAATGAGCAAATAATGGACAGCGTTAAGAAAGTTTTTTTTATAATCAAGCATGATTCCATATTGATAATTATTTTTTTATTTTTAAAAACCTAGCTGCATTATTATACAGTATATCTTCTTTATCTTTTTTTGTAAGAAACGTAAGGCTATTCAAAAAACGGATAGATTTTTCAATAGCATAAGGCCATATCATTTGGTCGGAGCCAAACATTACCCGATTGAGATACCCGGCTTCCTTAATATTTTTAAGAAACTGTTTGATGTATCGTTGTGTATTGGGCTCCACCCAAAGCATTACAGCAACATCTGTATACAGTTGCGGATAATAGGACATGAGCCTGATGGCATGCTCCGGCCAGTCTTCGCCTCCTGCATGCATCAGATAAATTCTTAGCTTAGGATATCTTACCAAAACATCTTCAATTAAATAGGGATCTGCTAATCTTAGTCTTGCTTTAGGGGACCAGGAATAAGTTCCGCCCGGATCTCCGCCGCCAGTATGAACCGCTACAGGAATATCATATTTTTCACAGATACGCAGATAAGGCTGCCAAATTGAATCGCTCAGCGTAGTGCCACCGTAATATGGTGCAACTTCTCCAAACACTTCAATCTTTTTATCTTTTATCATTTGTTCAAACTTCACCGTATCCATTCCATAATCGTTCGGAGAAAACATTAATATCCCCCTGATAACAAGGCTACTGCTATCTTTTGCCACCCAGTTTTCTACACTTTCAGGGTTGCCGCTTACTACTGCTTTTACAATATTCCATTTTTTGAATGCGGCGAATGTAGCCTGCCTGTGTGCTGCTACAGTGGCAGCACCTTTATTGCCATAATGATCTGTTGCCGGTTCCCGTCCACCAAAATCACTTTGCGTATAAGAGTGAACGTGCATGTCAATAATTTTTGTTTGTGATTGTGCAAACAAAAATGGTAGCAATAAAATGACGGAAATAATTATACTTTTATTCATACTTAATTTTTTATACTTTTTCGGTTTCCCTATTATTTAGTTAAGCTTTTTTATTTCATACTTACCCCCGTCATCTGCCAACGAACGAGTGAAACTGGAATGATACCTGTTGCATAAAACTTATCAAAGAAATCATACAGTTTTAAATGATTGTCTTCCTTCACACCCATGTCCATTATCAATTGTTCAATGAGATATTTGCCTGTAACATAACTGGTGCCATAACCCGGCTGCCGCAAATACAAATGCTGTTCAAACCCCACAAGACTCTCATCCCCTGTCCAGCCTTTGGGTGTCCACTCCACCTGGAATTTTCTTGCCTGTTCGTAGTTGATCATATTCGCCTGTGCATATAGTGAAGCCAGGCCACGGGCGCAACGTTGTGCCAGCATTATCCAAACCAGTTCACGGGCACGTGGGTTATCATCCCACAAACCGGCATGCATAAATGTTTCTTCCATAAAAGTTGCCAAGCCTTCAGAGCGTTGCATCCACATATTATAAGGCAATGCATTGCGGCGCAATAAACTTTCATTAGGCTCTTCTTTCATTCGTGCAATTTCAAACCAATGGGTAGCATGTGCATACAATACATCCGGTGCCCGGAAACTGATATTGGCAAAAAAATTTCGTTTGTCTTCCGGTATAAAGGCACCCATGTGTTTACGCAAAGCCGGTTCCATATAATCTTTCACCGGTAAAATTTCTTTTTGCTTTAAAAAG
>JAYTTM010000109.1:0-2519 GCA_043745055.1 Chitinophagaceae bacterium
AATGGAGCCGTTACTTATCAAAATACGTTGGAGCATCTGAACATTTTGGATGAAGCCTATTATTTTAAGTTGCTGGATTTTTTACAGTCGCAGGATTTAAGCAGTGCACTGCTTATGTACGATGAAATAAACAGCAAAGGTTTTGAAGGAGATACAGTGCTGAATGGACTTGCAGAGTTTCTTCGCAACCTGCTGGTAAGTAAAGATGCAAGGGTTGCCATGCTACTGGAAGTAGCCGAAGATTTTAAACCATTGTATGTGCAGGCAGCACAAAAAACAGAAGTTGCCTATATTATCAGCGCACTCAATGTTTTAAATGAGGCAGAAATAAATTTTAAACAGGCACGCAACAAACGCCTGCATGTGGAGCTCAGCATCATCAAACTCTGCTACCTGCAGCAGGCATTGGAACTAACCGGCAATGAAGGTGTTCTTAACAAAAAAAAACTTCTTGATTCAGTAAAAACGGTAGCCTTTAAAACATTACCCATTAAAAGAATAGCTGCTGTGCAAGCTAAACCTGTAAATGCAGGCGGACAGGTAGCAAATTATGCTGATAAGGATCAATCAACCAATAACCTGCAATTGTCTGAGGCAAAATTAATCATTGAGGAACCAGTTGTAAACTTTACCAGTAGCAAACCACAACCGGTTACCAACAATAGTCAACCTTTGACTACCGCTGCAACTTCCTCATTAGGTTCCCTAAAAAATATCAGGCAAAAAATTGCTATTCAAAATAAAGCAGGTGAAGAACCTGTTAAAACATTAACCGAAGAAGAATTACATGCAGCATGGGGTTTATTTGTACAACAACTACGAGACAAAAGCAAACATTCCGCCGTAACAAATTTTAGGGCAGCCTTGCTTAAAGTGCTTGATGCCAACACCGTAGAAATTACCACACTGGGCGAAATACATAAAGGATTTATAGAACTGGAGCGACCTGCATTGATTGAACATCTCCAAACTTATTTTAGCAATCGCCTGCTAACCTACCAGGTTTTAGTACAGGAAAGTACAACGGATGAAACACCAACAGAAAAACCATTAACCAGGAAACAACAATACTTTAAAATAATAGAAGAATACCCGATGGTAAAAGAATTAAAGGATCGGCTGAAATTAGACCTGGAATAAGCCAGTGAAGCCTGTATAAAATCGTTTGTATTTATCTTTTTTGCATTAATTTCGACTTTCAATTAAAAATCAAGAAACTATATTATTATGGCAGAAGTGATACGCATGCCGCTGTTGAGCGATACGATGACCGAGGGAAAGATAATAGTGTGGAATAAGAAAGTAGGCGATAAAGTAAAAAGTGATGATGTTTTAGCAGATGTTGAAACAGATAAGGCTACCATGGAAGTAAACGGATATGTAGATGGAACCTTGCTTTATATTGGCGTACCAGCCGGCGAGGCAGCAAAAATTAACCAGATTATTGCAATTGTTGGTAAAGAAGGAGAAGATTATAAAGCCTTGCTGGATGCTGAAGGTGGGGCGGCAACAAGCGCACCGGCTGCTGCAACAACACCGGCTACACCTGTAACAACACCTGCACCGGTAACACCTGCACCAACACCTGCTCCTGCTCCACCTGCTGCCAGCACAAAGGTTGAACTACCTGCAGGTGCCAAAGAAATAAGAATGCCACTGCTGAGCGATACCATGACCGAAGGCAAAATTGTAGCATGGAATAAAAAGGTAGGCGATCTGGTAAAAAGTGATGATGTACTGGCAGATGTGGAAACAGACAAAGCTACCATGGAAGTAGTTGGATACGAAGAAGGCACGCTTTTGTACATTGGTGTTGAAGCCGGAAATGCAGCTAAAATAAATGAAATTATCGCTATAGTTGGCAAGCCAGGTACTGATGTAAGTGCTTATGTTGCTGCTGAAAAATCGGGCGCAAATGCTGGTGCGACTGCCGACAACCGACCACCGACTACCGAAGAACCAGCAAAAGAAACTGTACAAACAGAAACCACCAGCAACGAGCCGGCAACTGTTTCAGATCAACGAATAAAAGCTTCTCCGTTAGCAAAAAAATTAGCGGCCGATAAAGGCATTGATTTACATAAAGTAAGCGGTAGCGGCGATAATGGCCGCATTACCAAAAAAGATGTTGATGGATATATTCCAGCTGCCGCACCTGCACCTGCAGCTAAACCTGCTGCTGTTGCAGCGGCACCAGCCTTTACAGCCGTTGGACAAGAGGGATACACCGATGTAGAGTTAACGCAAATGCGCAAGGTAATTGCCCGTCGCCTCGGAGAAAGTAAGTTTACCGCTCCGCACTTTTACCTTACCATGGACATCAACATGGACAACGCCATTCCTGCAAGAGTTGCCATGAACGAGGTAAGTCCCGTAAAAATTTCTTTTAATGATATGGTGATAAAAGCCTGTGCCATGGCGCTTCGCCTGCACCCCGCTGTTAACAGCAGCTGGATGGGCGAATTCATCCGCCAGAATCACCATATCCATATCGGCTCTGCATTGGCGTTACCCGAAGG
>JAYTTM010000110.1:0-2519 GCA_043745055.1 Chitinophagaceae bacterium
CAATGGTGAATGGGCAATGGCGAATGATCAACCATTTAAAGTTAATGATAAATGAATATCTCAATTCACCAGTACTAACATTAGCACAAGATCAATTAACCTAATTTTTCTTTTTTAAAACCAGTTTATCCTCATTCATATTCCTGGTAAAGTGCACACAGATTATGCCGCCCAATACACCAATAAAAGAACCAGCCAACACATCTAATAAAAAATGCTGAGATAAATAAACTCTGGAAAAAGCAACTAATACTGCTGCCAGCAAAAGCAATACATGCTGTATTTTGTTGGTAGTATAAAAAGCCAAAACTGTTCCAATGGCAAAAGCAGTAACTGTATGTCCCGAGGGGAAACTGTTATTGCCTGCATGTATAATGCTGTCAATAAAAAAAGGGAGATGTTGTGGCTGAAAAAATACCAGTGGCCTGGGCGACTGCACCAGTGGTTTTATAATTTGAGCCAATATACCAGTTGATGCAAAAGCCAGCAATAATAAAACTCCGGCCTTTCTTTTCTTTAACACAAAAAAATATACCAACGCTAATAAAATTGCAAAAATGCCATCACCCAAATTGGTGTAAACAATAAAAAAATTATCCAGCCAATTGCGATGGTAGCCATTCAGCAAAATAAAACTGTTGACCTTACCATTATTTACCAAAAAGAATACAGCGACTATAAAAAAGATGAGGTAGCTATAAAAGAAAAACTGATGCTGTTTAATGTTGTTGCCTGTATTGTTCCTGTTCTGCATAATTTTTCAAAAGTAACAAAACTGTTGGTACCAATATATCCATTCAGGTTTTGAAAGATTTTTCAACTGCTGTTTTGTTTATGTTTTGGTAACACAATGTTTACAATTACAAAACATACCATGGTGAACTTTGTATAAAATATAACCATTTGGAAAAAAGAAAATTAGAGGTAGCCGTCATCTCTGATGCTCACCTTGGAACTTATGGATGCCGTGCCAACGAACTTTCCCGCTACCTTTCTACCATCGACCCCTCAATTTTAGTTTTAAACGGTGATATCATTGATATCTGGCAGTTTAGCAAAAAGTATTGGCCGCCAGGCCACATGCAGGTAATTAAACAAATCACCAGCATGCTTAGCCGTGGCGTAAAAGTATATTACATTACCGGTAATCACGATGAAATGCTCCGTCGGTTTGAAAACTTTTCCATTGGTGATTTTCATATCGTAAATAAAATGGTGATACATCACGGCAACAAAAAACGAAGCTGGATTTTTCATGGGGATGTATTTGATGTAACCATGCAATACAGCAAGTGGCTGGCCAAGTTGGGAGCTGTAGGATACGACATACTGATATACATCAATGCCTTTATTAATTACCTCAGCAAAAAAATGGGTAAGGGTAAAATTTCTTTATCAAAAAAAATAAAAAACTCAGTAAAGAGTGCTGTAAAATACATCAACAGTTTTGAAGAAACTGCAGCAAGCATTGCCATTGAAAAAGGATACGATTATGTGCTGTGCGGCCATATTCACCAGCCATGCGACCGCATCATTTCCAATGCCAATGGCCAGGTAAATTACCTTAACTCCGGCGACTGGATAGAGAACCTCACGGCTTTGGAATACAGTAATGATAATTGGGCTGTTTATCATTACCAGCAGGATGAATTGGTAACAGAACTACACAACTCATACTATGTAGATGAAGCCGCTTACCTGCGTACTACAGACTTATTTAAAATGATGATGGAAGATTTTGTAAAAGCATCTTAAACCTTTGAATTAATGAAAGTATTATACGCCATACAGGCAACAGGCAACGGCCATGTAAGCCGTGCCAACGAAATAATTCCATTACTGCAAAAAAAATGTGAGCTGGATATTTTACTAAGCGGCACACAGGCAGATGTTGGCATCAACTACCCGGTTAAATTTAAGTGCAAAGGATTGAGTTTTGTTTTTGGTAAAAAAGGTGGTGTAGACTTTTACAAAACATTTAAGCAACTACAATCTAACAGGGTTTTAAATGAGATAAAAAACTTGCCAATTGAAGACTACGACCTGGTGATAAACGATTTTGAACCCATTAGCGCATGGGCCAGCAAAATAAAAAATGTGCCTTGTATTTCAATGAGTCATCAGTATGCAGTGTTACATAAAAATGCGCCAAGACCTACTAAATATGATCCGTTTGCATTGATGGTTTTGCGGTATTATGCGCCTTGCAAAATCGGTGTAGGTTTTAATTTTAAAAAGCATGACGATAATATATTTACACCAGTTATCCGCAGCGAAATACGCACGGCAACCATTTCCAATACGGGACATTATACGGTGTACCTGCCTGCTTATGAAGATAAAAAAATAATCGACTTCTTTGCCAGTTTTAAAAATATTGAGTGGCATGTTTTTTCAAAACATACCGTTTCATCTTACAGAGAAAAAAACTGCTACATACGCCCGGTAAATGCCCAGGCTTTTACCGAAAGCTTTACCAGTTGCGAAGGAATTGTGTGTGGTGCTGGCTTTGAGACACC
>JAYTTM010000111.1:0-2517 GCA_043745055.1 Chitinophagaceae bacterium
CGGAGCCATTCGTGACTTATTAATTTCCGCGTGATGAAATCGTCTTCTTATAAAGGAGACAACGGATGGAAATTTTAAAAAACGAAAATATTGCGCTGAATAATTTAAAGTTAAAAATTAATTCGTGGCGTATGCACAAAAAAACGCGCGGTGAGCGAATGCCGGAAGATCTTTGGCAGGAATCAATAGAGCTTGCGAGAGAGCATGGGGCATCGATCGTGGCCAAGCGTGTGCGGATTGACTCTGCCCGGCTTCGGCGCGAGGTTCCGCCGCGTTCCACAGCAAAAAAGTTAGCTGTAGTTAATCCATCTACCCTTCGCATGGCGGAAGTTAAGCTCAGTAAAGAACCTATGAATTATGGCCTGCAAAAGCGCATGTTCGAGGTTGAAACTGGCGAACTTAAAATTACATTTTTCCACTAACACGTCGAGATTATAAAAGATGATAACTTTAACCCCTCACATGCGTTTATTTATTGGCATTGATGCAATCGACTTCCGTTGTGGCATCGATAAGCTGCAAATTATTTCAGAAACTTTGACTTTAGAATCAGCGTTGAATGGAACTGTTTTTGTATTTAGAAATTCTTTGAAGACAGCAGTAAAAATTTTAGTTTATGATGGCCATGGTTTTTGGTTGATCCAGCGCAGACTGTCGACTGGCAAATTTCGGTGGTGGCCTAAAAACTTGGATGAACAACATGAAGTTGATTCTTACGTCTTGAGCGCGATCTTGCAGGGGCAAGATTTGCCTGTGAGACAAGAGCAGTGGAAGCGAATTAAGCCTGGTGGAATCAAGTACCAAGAAGAAAATAAAGTCTGATATAAGTCTCACTGAAACTGAACTCTCGGAGCTTGAAAGCCGCCTTAGCAGTCGGACTTTAAATGACGAGGACTATGCGGTCATCTTAATTTTGCTGCGGACTATTCGTAGCTTACGTCTTGTTATCGACAACAAAAAGTTGTCGATAAAGAAGTTTTTACAAAAGTTATTTGGCCTTAAAACCGAAAAAAATAAAACTGCAAAAGAAAAAGATCCTGCGGCGCCCAGAAACCGAGACGAAGCTTCAAGCAGTGGTAATCCAACGCCTAAATTAGGTAAAAGTGGCAAAGGTCGTGGCGGCCGAAACGGCCGCAATGATTTTCCTGGAGCTAAAAAGATTTACTGCCCACACGAATCACTTAAGGAAGGAGACGTTTGTCCTGAATGTGCGAAGGGTAAACTTTTAGAAGTAGAACCTGCCGTTGAATACAAGTGGGAAGGTCAATCACCACTTAAGCTTTCGATTACCTTTTTGCAAAGATTTTTATGCTCTATCTGCAAAACAAGTTTTACGGCACAAAATCCAGTTAAAAAGACCGACGACGAGAAAAAAGTCGACGATTCTCACGAGTCCGATGAATTTAAAACTGCTCGCTGCGACAGCTATGCGTCAGCCAACACGCAGGTGGCTCTTTTACGCTACGAATATGGTGTACCAAACTACCGGCTTGCTAAAATTCAGGGAAGGTTTGGCCTCGCGTTACCCGAAGGCACCCAGTGGCGGATGATCAGTCAAGTCTCTGCCAGCTGCGGCCTTATTATGAAAGAGCTTATCCGCGAGGCTGCCCGTGGTGATTTATTGATGAATGATGACACAAAAATGTTGGTGAATGATCTAATCAATAAACCTCGGGCTGAACCTTCCCCAGATCAACATCTAACCAAGAAATCCAAAACTTCGACACGGACATCAACCGTCATATCTAAAAATTCAGACGGGCGTCAAATTACTCTTTATTTCACGGGCGAAAAGCTGGCCGGCGAAAATCTTGCCGCAATTCTTGAGCTTAGAGAAGACGGCCTTGCAGCACCCCTACACATGTGCGACGGGTCAAGCCACAGCCTAGTGAACACAACCGACGTTGAACAATTATTCTGCTTTACACACGCCAGGCGCGGTTTTTTTATAATTTATGCAGCAGGTAAAAAAGACCTTGAATATGTTACTGACTTATTTTCAAAAATATATGAAGCCGACAGAAAAACCGCAGACTTAACACCTGAGCAGAGACTTCAGTACTTAAAAAAACACGCACAAGCTCCGGTCACTGAAATCGACGAGTGGATGACGGCCCAAATTGTTGAAAAAAAAGTGGAACCAAACAGCGCACTTGGAAAACACATAAAATACTGTCAAAAAAGATGGCCCGAACTCACCAAATTTTTAACAATTCCGGGCGCGCCCCTTACAAATGACGAAACCGAAAGGAAAATAAAAACAGCGGTCGTACATCGTAAAAATTCTTTATTCTACAAAACCGAAAAAGGAGCTCTAACCGGCGACCGAATTATGAGTGTTATTCAAACATGCTACGACAATGGAATAGATGCGGCCGAATATCTCACGGCTTTACAAACTAACCGGTCGAAAGTTATAGAAAATCCAGCTGCATGGCTGCCCTGGAACTATTCGCCACAAAAATAGACCGGAATTTATAAAAATATTTTTGACTTTCTTTTGCTGCGGTGGGGACA
>JAYTTM010000112.1:0-2516 GCA_043745055.1 Chitinophagaceae bacterium
CCATGCGGTTTTAGCGCACTGAAAATGTCTTTTGTATGTTGCTTTAATTGGATACTAAGCTGGCATCCTCTTGCATTTTTGGGCGTAATAATTTCTATTATTTTTTTTCCGGAGCTTACATTAATTTGCTCCATTACATAAAATAAGTAGTCGCTTAATAGTTTGCTTTTCGTTAATAAATTTTCCATTCCGGCGGTGGCAAAAATATCTAACGAGGCTTTATGGGTAGCCATATTTATAACCGAAGGATTGCTTAATTGCCAACCTTCGGCAGTTGGGATGGGTTTAAAACCCTTGTCCATCATAAACCTTTTCGCTTTATCGTAGCCCCACCATCCGGCGAGCCTTGGCAAGGCTGTATTGGTAATATGCCGCTGGTGAACAAATGCACCTGCAATGCCACCCGGACCGCTGTTTAAATATTTATAACTGCACCAGCAGGCAAAATCTGCACCCCAGTCGTGCAATTTTAAATGAATGTTGCCAGCAGCATGCGCCAGATCAAAACCGCAATAGGCGCCAACTTTGTGGGCGGCTGCGGTGATGGCTTCCATATCAAAAACCTGACCGTTGTAATAATTGATGCCGCCAAATAACACCAGTGCCACACTGTCTTTGTTTGCTTGGATGGTAGCAATAATATCTTCCGTATGTAATAGCTGTTCGCCTTGCCGTGGCGCTACTTCAACAATTGCATCTGCAGGATTGAACCCATGTATTAACACTTGCGATTCAAATGCATATTGATCGGATGGGAACGCCTTGGCTTCGCAAATAATTTTATAGCGTTGGGTGGTTGGCCTGTAGAAAGTAGTCATGAGTAAATGCAGGTTAACCGTCAACTCATTCATCACCACAATTTCATCGGGCAACGCACCCACAATGGGCGATAACAAAGGTGGAAACAACTCGTGATAAGTGTACCAGGGCTGCCTTCCATGAAAATGACCTTCAACCCCCAGGTTAGCCCAATCTTCCAGTTTATCCAGTATATAATCCTGTGTAACTTTTGGCTGCAATCCTAACGAGTTGCCATTGAAATAAATACTTTCGTTTTCATTAATGATGGGGATATAGAATTGTTCCCTGAAACTTTTTAATGTATCCTGGTCATCCAGTTGTTGGGCAAAGTCAATTGTATTTTCGAAATTCATTTTTATTGTTTGAAATTAAAATATTGAAAATGGTATGTAGTACAACGTATTTTGTTACTGATAATTTTTTCTAATAATACATTTGCTACCGTATTGTTTGTTTTGTGAGATAATTAATGGTTTGTAATTTATGTTTTCTCCTAAACAGCTAAACCCTCTAAATAAAGAGCATAGAATTACTTTATCACAACCTAATTAATAAACTTTTGATTAGGTGCTTTGTTCCCAAAGTCTTTACCCTTTTAAGCTAGTGTTAAGTTAAGCGTGAATTGGCAATGGTGAATCGTCAATATTTCACCATTGACCATTCGCCATTCATAAATGGATACGTCATTTTAAGCTTAACATAACACTAGCATCTATTTACTTTTTTGCCTTTATGCAAAAAAGGGAACAAAAAAATCAAGGCTTTAGAAAAAAGCCTAAAAATTTAAATGCTTGGCTAAATCCGAAAGCTATCGAATGTAATTAGTCACAACAGCGGAATATAATCGGGCTTTGGTGCTACTTACAGACCATTAGCAAAGCCGAATGTAGATAACATCAATCCGATAGCTATCGGATTCATTTCTTGATGCCAACCATTCAAATATTCTTAACGACCGCCCGGCCTGCCATTTGGACGGGCCTTTTTGCTGAGTCCGTCAAAGAGTAATCGGTTAATCTATGTTGTCCTATCAAATTAATTAACCAATTATTAAACCTTCATCAATAATACATATCTTATCATCGTTGTTGATGAATTACTTCCTTACAATTTTTTTAAAATGATAAAAGCCGGTAAAGTTTTTTTTGTACTTACAATTAGTTTATTGTTAAATATAGTGCTTTCATCTTTTAATAAACAAGATGCCAATCCGGCAATATTTAAAATGCCTTACAGGCAAGCTGGACTCACAGAACGGCAGGCCGCAGCTCATTTAATAGATCGGTTTACATTTGGAAACAGTCCGGGCTATATAGATGAAGTGATAAAATCAGGTCTGGAAAACTGGTTTATGCAGCAACTGGAAGGTAAACAAAATGATGCTGCTTTAAATGAAAGGCTTAGTGGATATGATGCTTTGCAGATGAGCAACACACAGGTTTTAGCCATATTTCCCCGGGGTGCAACCATTGTAAAAGAAGCTGTGTCGGAAGGGGTAATCAGTAAAGATTCACTAAAAGAAAATGGTAAAAAAGAATATAGAGAAGCTGTAAAAGCTTACATGGAGAAAAAAGGCTACCGGCCTCAACAAGAATTATATCAGCAATTAGTTAGTCAAAAAATTTTATCAGCAGCCTTTAGCAAAAATCAACTTCACCAGGTATTAACCGAATTCTGGTTCAATCATTTTAATGTTTCTGTTTCTAAAAATCAAT
>JAYTTM010000113.1:0-2515 GCA_043745055.1 Chitinophagaceae bacterium
TTTGTTGAAATTATTGATGAAACGGGTATATTGGAGCAGGATGCTGCCAAAATCTGGTATTCAATTGATACCAATATTACTTACTACGATGAACACAAAAGGGTAGACATGACCGTACTGCCTGCCACCGATTATAAAATAACTACGCTGATAGATTTTAATTCGCCAGTATTGGGTACACAGCATGCCAGCCTTAAATCAATAAAAGATTTTAAATCAGAGATAGCTCCCTGCCGCACTTTTTGTTTTTTGCATGAGCTGGAGGCCTTGCTGGATAACAACCTTATTAAAGGCGGCGATATCAACAATGCCATTGTAGTAGTAGATAAAACGGTAACTGCAGAGGAGATGACAAGGCTTGCCAAGGCGTTTGGCCGTGAAAAAATTGAAGTAAAAAGTGAAGGCTACCTAAACAATCTGGAACTTCGTTTTCCAAACGAACCGGCTCGTCATAAGTTATTGGACGTTATTGGAGACCTTGCCTTAATTGGATATCCTATCAAAGGACATATCATTGCAAACAGACCCGGACACAGTACCAACGTAGCTTTTGCAAAAACCATCAAGCAATACATCAAAAAAAACAAGCACACCAAGGATATTCCTATCTATTATCCCAACCAGCCGCCGGTTTACACATTGCAGCAGATAGAAAAAACCCTGCCGCACCGATACCCGTTTTTGTTCGTTGATAAAATTATTGAACTATCCGACAAGCATATCGTTGGTATAAAAAATGTTACGTTCAACGAATTTTTTTTCCAGGGACATTTTCCCGGCAACCCTGTAATGCCAGGTGTTTTGCAAATAGAAGCCCTTGCTCAAACAGGCGGTCTGCTTTGCATCAACGCCATGCCCGAAGGACAGTACGATACTTATTTTTTGAAAATTGATAATTGTAAGTTTAAACAAAAAGTAATTCCCGGAGATACTATGATATTAAAGATGGAATTAATTGAACCCATCCGACGGGGCATCTGTGTTATGAGAGGCAGCGTTTTTGTAGGGAACAAATTATGTACGGAGGGAGATTTAACAGCACAGCTGGTAAAGCGGAATACCCCTAATCCCTAAAGGGGAATTTAAAACCATATATTTGAAAAGATTTTTTTAATTAAACTAAAAATCCTTTAGGGACTTAGGGCAAATGATTCATCCACACACATATATACATCCCAACGCAAAGCTTGCTACCAATGTAAAGGTTGATCCTTTTAGTGTAATCCATCAAAATGTAGAAATTGGCGAAGGAACCTGGATAGGCAGCAATGTTACCATTATGGAAGGGGCAAGGATAGGGAAGAATTGCCGTATTTTTCCTGGTGCAGTTATAGCCGCCATACCACAGGATTTAAAGTTTGAAGGCGAAGATACCACCGTAGAAATCGGTGATAATACAACCATTCGTGAGTTTGTAACCATCAACCGGGGTAGCAAAGATCGATGGACTACCAAGGTAGGCAACAACTGTCTGCTGATGGCCTATTGCCATATTGCACATGATTGCATTGTTGGCAACAATTGTATACTTAGTAACAATACGCAAATGGCCGGGCATGTTATTCTGGGTGATTATTCCATCCTCGGAGGTATGTGTGCAGTTCACCAGTTTGTACAAATTGGTCAGCATACTTTTGTAAGCGGCGGTTCATTGGTAAGTAAAGATGTGCCACCCTATATTAAAGCAGGCCGCACTCCATTAAGCTATGCCGGTGTAAACTCAGTAGGTCTTAAACGTCGTGGCTTTTCGTTGGATAGGATCAACCAGATTTTGGATATTTATCGCATAATTTATAACAAATCCATGAACACTTCACAAGCATTAAATTTTATTGAAGAAGAGTTGCAGGCAACAGATGAAAGAGATGAAATTGTTACCTTCATCAGGGAAAGCGGCAGGGGAATAATTAAGCGGTTTACTAAGGGTAGTATCGATGATGAGTAATTCCCCCCATTCCCTAAAGGGGTGTATTTGAAGATTACAATATCGAATACAGTTTCAATTTTTATGAGCCAGGCATTTATTATTTATTTGGCTTTATAGGCAAATATGATTTTGTTATTTATTCTTTTTAGTAAAAAGAATAAATAATCACTCTGGTACTTTATATCTTTATTGAACATTTTTATAAAATCCCTTCTAACTAATCTGCACAATGTTTTTAATTGGCAGCGTGTAAAAGCCCTTTAGGGGAAGGGGGGGCAACGGGGTAAATGCAAATCACACTAACAAATACCGGCAAAAGATTTAACAGGGAGTGGATATTCCGTGGCGTAAATTTTGAATTTGCTGCAAAAGGGAAATATGCCATCGCCGGCTCCAATGGTTCTGGTAAATCTACCCTGTTGCAGGTAATTGCCGGATCTCTTACTCACAATGAGGGAACAGTAAGTTTTCATGAAGGGCCGTTAAAGGAAAACAATGATCTAGCCTCAGCTTCTAATTTTCAGCACATTTCTTTGGCCGCACCATATCTTGATTTAATTGAGGAAATGACGGCAACAGAATTCCTGT
>JAYTTM010000114.1:0-2514 GCA_043745055.1 Chitinophagaceae bacterium
GCAAATATCTTCTCTCCTAAAAAAAAATGTGCCTGTATGATAGTACCTACCGGGCCAATACCGGAAATAATCGCCAGGTTGTTGCTCCCGATTTTTTTAAGGGCGTTGGAAATTAAAAAACTGGGTATAACTGTTGCAACTATTGCGAGCAATATTCCGTAACGCCAGAAATTGTTATTCACCAAAACCTCCTGGTAATTTCCTTTTATTAAATAGTGTACCAAAACACCAACGGTTGCTGCCAGCATTGTGTATGCAGTAAACTTTGTAGCACCAACCACAGGAATTATTTTACCACTACCAACAATGTACAGCGCATAGGTAATGGCGCATATAAAAATCAATAAACTACCAACAAAAAAATGCGGATTACTGGTATCAATATTTAGCTCACCGTAATAAGCCAAGGCAACCCCGGCATAGGTTAGCAACAAGGCAAGTTTTTGAATGCCGTTAATTTTTTCTTTAAAAACTGCCGCATTAATTAACAGTACAAAACTGGGATATAGAAACAAAATCAATCGTTCAAGTCCGGCACTAATGTGCTGCAAACCAACAAAATCGAGTAAACTGCTTATGTAATAACCAAACATCCCCAAAACACCAATATAAAGCCATTGGCGGCTGCTGAGTCTGACATTATCTTTTTTATTACTGGCAAAAAAAGCCGCTGCAATATAAAAAGGCAGTGAGCATATCATCCGAATGGCAAGTAATGTTAACGCATCGGTGTGTGCATCCCTAAAAGCAGTTTTTACAATAATTGCTTTGGTAGAAAATAAAACAGCACCCAAAATAGCGAGGAAAAACCCGGCCAGGGAAACTGTATTTCTTTTTGATTGTAACTCCATATATAATTACCCAACACTCAGCCGCTGCTTTTGATTGGTAAAACATCAACCAAAAAGTAAATGATTATTTTATCTAAATCGAGACGTTAAAATCTCTGAGTGCATCATTCAAACTTGTTTTTAAATCGGTAGAAGGTTTGCGTTTTCCAATAATCAATGCACAACTCACATTGTATTCTCCGGCAGGAAATTTTTTGAGGTAACTACCCGGAATCACCACACTTCTGGCGGGTACAATACCTTTGTACTCGATGGGTTCATCACCACTTACATCAATAATTTTAGTTGACTGTGTAAGCACTACATTGGCACCCAACACAGCTTCCTTTTCTACCCGTACACCTTCTACCACTATGCAACGGCTGCCAATAAATGCACCATCTTCAATTATTACAGGGGCTGCCTGCAAGGGCTCCAATACGCCACCAATACCCACGCCACCACTCAGGTGTACGCCCTTTCCTATTTGAGCACAACTGCCAACAGTTGCCCAGGTATCCACCATGGTTCCTTCATCTACATAGGCACCAATGTTTACATACGATGGCATTAGAACCACATTTTTTGCAAGATAAGCGCCATACCTTGCTACTGCATGCGGCACAGCCCTTACTCCCAATGCAGCATAGCCGCTTTTCAATTTCATTTTATCGTAAAACTCAAAAGGAGGCAGTGTGTGTGTTTCCATTTGCTGAATACCAAAGTACATCAATATGGCCTGCTTTACCCATTCGTTTACCTGCCAACAATTGTCTGCAGGTTCGGCTGTGCGTAGTCTACCTTTATCTACTTCTTCAATTACAAATCTTACAGCATCAGAATAGGTTGCTTCTTTTAGTAAATCTCTGTTGCTCCATGCTGCCAGTATTAATTCTTTTACTTCCATTGTGATAATTTTACAATCAAATTATACGATAATTTTTATAGTCGAAAGGTCGGCTTCCGGTAATGTTTTCAATCAAATCCTTAAATACATCTTTTGGTTTTGGCTTATTCTTGCTTATATCGAAATCAAATTTCCAGTTAGCTGCTGCTATTCGGTTTTGCATTACTTCCGGATGTGTACCGGTAAATTTTTTCAATACATCAATTTGCTTGTAATCGAAATCATTTGCATCAAACTTTATTTTATTCTCATCGTAGCCTTCCTCACTCCAGTATTTGCCTACGCCCATTGCTTTGTTCTGCATTGCTTTTGGCTCTCTTACCCATCCGTAATGATAGATATAGGCATCAATTGGCTTTACAGAAAGTTTTTGGTTATTGTCCTTCCTAAATCCTTGTGCGTCTCTGTAAGAGTAAATATTTTTGTTATTCCGTATTACTCTTATCTCATTTCTATACCACCTGGATGATCCTCCAACAAAGTCGAATGACCCCCAAAAGTGCTTATATTTAAACAGCAGGCCATCTACCTTTTCATTATCCAAATATTGATACATGGCTTTCTTTACTGTATCTAAATACTGCTCATGCAAAACTTCATCGCCCTGTATATAAAATGCCCAGTCTGAATCTGCTGCTATTGCTTTAAACGCCTTATCAGTTTCTGCAGCTAACACACTGCCACCAGTTTTAAGTTGAGGATCCCATACGGTATCGATGATTTTAATACGGGCATCATGTATGCTTTCAATCAACTCCCTGGTACCATCTCCTGAAT